>JAWVEC010000240.1:0-16714 GCA_033856975.1 Gaiellales bacterium | reverse complement strand
TACCACGGCGGCCAGCACGGCCACAAGCGATCTACGCGACCACTTCGCCCTCGAGCACCTCGAGCTCATCATCAGCGAGTCCGCCATCGTCGAGTCCCACGATAACCGTATCCGCCCAGAAGAACTGTCGCTCGAGCGCCGCATACACGTCCACCGCGCCCAGTGGGTCGGGCCGCAGCTCGGACGGAGCGGCGGTGACGAGGATGCGGTCGCGCATGGTCATGCCAACCAGCCTACGTGCCGATAGGGAGGTTGGGAAGAGTGGCGCCCCTGCTACTCTGCCCGTACGGGCGGCGGAGTGTCGCCCCGTGAGGTTCCTTCTCTCTCCTCGAGGGCCGGACCCTCGCCCTGAACGACTGCGGCCGTCCGGCCGCCATAGGAGAGAGCATGAACGAATCGACCTTTCGCGGTCTCGGCGTAAGCGCGCCGATCGCCGACGCACTTGCCACACAGGGCATCCTCGCCCCGTTCGAGATCCAGGAGCGGGTGCTTCCGGACGCGCTGGCCGGCCAGGACGTGCTGGCCAAGGCGCCGACCGGATCGGGCAAGACGCTTGCCTTCGGCATTCCGCTGCTGCAGCGGATCGACCCCAACGGTGCCACGCCCAGCGCGCTGGTGCTGGTGCCGACCCGCGAGCTGGCCGCCCAGGTGGGCGACGTGCTGGAGCAGATCGGTGCCGCCATGGGTATTCGCGTCGCCACCGCCTACGGCGGCGTCGGCCTCCACGAGCAGGCCAAGAAGGCCGCTCGCTCGCATCTGCTGGTGGCCACGCCCGGCCGGCTCGAGGATCTCGCCCAGCGACGGATGCTGAAGCTTGACGGCGTTGTGATGCTGGTGCTGGATGAGGCCGACCGGATGCTCGACATGGGCTTCCAGCCGCAGGTCGACCGGATCGTGCGGCGGCTGCCCCGGGAGCGCCAGACGATGTTCTTCTCGGCCACGCTGGACGGTGAGGTCGGCCGGCTGGCTCGCAGCTACACCAACGATCCCGCCCGCCACGAGGCCAACCCCGAGGCCGAGACGGTCGAGGAGGTCGACCACCGCTTCATGCAGGTCACGCCCGAGACCAAGGTGCAGACGCTGGTCGACCTGCTGAGCGACGCTGCCGGGCACGCGCTGGTGTTCGTGCGCACCCGCCGCGGTGCCGACCGGCTGCTGGCCAAGCTGCGCGAGCGCGGCGTGTCCGCGGTCGCGATGCACGGAGACATGACCCAGTCCGCCCGTGAGAAGGCCTGGGAGCGGTTCGAGAGCGGCAAGGTGACGACCCTGGTCGCGACCGACGTCGCCGCCCGCGGACTGGATCTCGACTCGATCACCCACGTGATCAACTTCGATCCGCCGGATGACAACAAGGGCTACGTGCACCGCGTTGGACGCACCGGCCGGGCCGGCCGAAGCGGCATCGGCGTGACGCTGGTGACGCGTGACCAGCAGGCCGACGTCAGCCGGATCGCGGCCAGACTCGACCTCAGCAATGAGTTCACCAGCTCCGGCATGACGACCGCGCCGGCCAAGCTCGTGTACACATCCCGCAAGGCCCGCGGGCGCCGCGGCTGGTGAGCGAGGCGCCGCAGCTCGACTGGCGCTCGTTGCTGCGCGATCCGTCGCTGTTCGACACGTTGGTCGGGCAGAACCAGTACCTGGACGAGTTCGTGCGCGTTCACAAGACCGTCAACTGGCCCAAGCACCTGGACGAGCGGCCGGCGCTGGTGCAGCGCTTCTCGTGGGCGCTGCCCACCGACCAGGCGCTGTCTGCAATCGCGCGCTACGGCCCGATCGTCGAGATGGGTGCGGGCGGGGGCTACTGGGCGTATCTGATGCGCGAGCGCGGCATCGACGTGCTGGCCTACGACCGGGAGCGGCCGCACGACGAGAATTACTTCGCACGCCACCTCTGGACGCAGATCGATCCCGGCACTCCCAACACGCTGCGGCGCCACTCCGACCGGTCGCTGTTTCTGTGCTGGCCGCCCAGCAAGAGCGCGATGGCCACCAACTGCCTGAAAGCGTGGAGTGGACGGCACCTGATCCACGTCGGCGAGTGGCGCATATCGACCGGCAGCCCCGGCTTCCACGACCGGCTGGAGGCGGGGTTCGAGCTGGTCGACAAGGTCTCGATCCCGCAGTGGGAGGGCATGTACGACATGCTCACGGTGTGGCGCAGGACATGAAACCGATACGGGCTCGTTGTACAGACCGCGATCGCGGCGCCTTTTGAGGCAACAGCCTTAGGAGGACGCCCCGGCGGTCAAGGAACCCCGCTGCCACGCGGGGTGCCCAGAGGAAACCAGTCGCGTTCGGGTGGCCGCTCTGTGGCCGTTGAGTCGGCGGTACTGAGTGCTTTTGCGCGGTAGAGGGCTTGGTCTGCTCGTCCGACGAGGTTTGTGGATGACTGGACGTGATCCCAGGTGGCTATTCCGGCAGAAAAAGCGTGGTGGTTGGGGGTCGCTGCTCGCATCCGCTCGACGACCTTGCTCGCCGCTGCTTGCTCGCAGTCTGGCAGGAGCACTGCGAACTCATCGCCACCCAGCCGTGCAAGCACATCAACGTCTCGGATCGCCAGAGACCATGCCTGCGCACTTGCCACGAGCAGTCGGTCACCGGCCGCATGGCCCTCGTTGTCGTTGACCAACTTGAGCTTGTCGAGGTCGATCAGGGCGATACACAGGCTTTCCCCAGAGCGTTGGGCGCGGCCCAGCTCCACAGCGACCCGCTCGTCCCATCCCCGTCGATTGGTAACGCCGGTGAGTGGATCGTGGGTGGCGAGGTCCACCCAGCCATCGGTCTGCCGCTCGGCCTTGAGGCGACGATCCGATTGCCAGCCCACCACCAGTCCGACCGCGATAAATGCCGTCGCCCGCACCAGAAAGCCACTGTCGCCGATTCCGCTGTGGTCAACCTGCACCCAGACAGCCGTTAAGAGGATCGCCAAGATCGCCCCCCACACACCGCCCCACACTCCGAAGCGCACCGCCAGAAGCGAAATCGGAATGGTGTACAAAAACGTCACCCCGACGCCAGCATTTGGTTCGGCGAACCGCCACGCCATCACCATAACGAACATTGTCCCCGCAGCGCCGACAACGCCCGACCGCCCGCTACCCCCACACAATCGCCGGATCCCCAATAACAACTTTGTGACACAAACAGCAATCCTCGAGGTGGTCATGCCAGTCCGGCTCCTGTCACGCCCGGTGGGGGCAAGAGGAGGAAGGAAGACCTCTCGTCGGCGGGGCATGGGCACGAACCCCGTACCTCCACCCTACCAGTCCGAACGACGGCCGAGGCAATGTTTGTGTAACATGCCACTATGTCCAGGCTACTCGCCGTTCTGTTGGCTGTGGTCGTTACCGGCGTTGTTGTGCCCTCTGCGTCCGCAAAGGAGGGGGTCAAGGCGACGCTCACCAGCGGGATCCCCCTGGGCGCGCAGCCGGGTCAGCCGCTGCCGGTGTCGTGGACGCTGACGTTCCAGCAGTCGGGCAAGCGGTACTGGTTCGGCGCCAGCGGAGTCTTCGTCCGCCTTGGCAGCCGCCTCGGCGCAGCCTCGACGGTCGGCGTTTCAACATCCGACAACGGCAGGTACTCAGCAACCGTTGTCGTCCCTGAAGGGGGAATCGGCGATATCCAGATCGGGCTGCGCGGGCAGCCGTCAGAAGCGCTGTTCCCGATCGTCAACGATCCATTGCCTGGAAAGGCAACGATCGCGACGCACCTCACCGCTGACGTGCCCGGCGGGGACAGCTGGACGTGGGTGGTCGCGCCGTTGGCGATTGGTGCGGTGGCGCTTGGAGCGGGGATCCTTTCTCGGCGGCGATCGTCCGGGGTGTCGACATCGCCTCCAACGCCGCCGGGCGGTGGGCGTACATACCGTGGCCGAGTCAGCGGGCGAGAGCGGGGCTAGGCTGCGCGCAGGTGGACGACTTCGCCCACGTGTGCGTTGCGCAGGACCGTGCGCACCAGCTCGTCGAAGCCCGGCATCGACTGGGTGATCTCGATCTGACGCGACGGCTTGCCGGCCACCACGTGCACCGTCATGCGGCCCCACGTGGTGCGCGATCGGTGCACCGCCTGCACCTGGTCCCAGGGGATGCGCGCGTAGCCCGAAAGGCTGCGGGCGAAGATGCCGTCCGGCGAGAGCTCGACCCGGTCGGCGCGACGAGCGGCGGGCCACAACAGCCCGGCCAGGGGCCGGATCGGCGGTGCGAACCGCGCCAGCGCATGGGTGCGATTGCGCAGCGGGCAGTGCTCGTACTCGTAGACGATCGTCTCTTCCATCCTTGCCAAGTATCGACCCCGCTCGGTGATGCGGCTATCCGCCATGCGGGTGAGCTGACGTAACCCCGCCTGCTCAGCCCGTGGCGGGGACGCCGAGCGCCGTGCTCAGATCTCGCCACCGCTTGGAGCAGGCGGCAGAAGCCGAGAGCCGCAGGTTGACGCTTCTGCCGTTGGCGGTGCCCTTCACCAGTTCGCTGCCGGTGTCGGGCGTCATCGGGCAGGTGAGCGGAGCCAGCAGGCCGGAGTCTGCCCGAAGTGCAGCACAGGCCGCGGAGGCATCGGGCAGTGACCCGGAGGGCGGCCTGCAGCTGAGGTGGTAGGTGACGACGTGGGCGTTGGCGATGAATCCCGGCGCGACGGTGACCGTGAGCCGGATCGGCGGTGGGGCGGAGCTCCCGGACGATCCGGTCGAGCTGCATCCCGCGGCCAGGGCGGCGGCGCAGAGCGCCGAGGAGATGAGTGGTTTCATGCCCCTTTGACGGTCTCGGGGGACTGCCGGTTCCCAAGGCTGGCAACCACCCTTTACCCTTCGTGCGATGGGGGACGAGCAGGCGATCGTGGTGAGGCGTGTGCGCGCGAGCGATTGGCGCGCGCTCAAGCTCTGCCGTCTGCGCGCGCTGCTGCTCGACCCGGCGTCATTCGGAACCGGTCTCGAACAGTCCGCCAGCCGCCCGGAGCGGCACTGGCGCGACCTGGCGGCTGGGCATGCCGACGGCCGCGATCGATCGATCCTGCTGGCGCTGAGCGACCGCGCCGCGGTCGGGATGATCCGGATCGAGCGCGAGCACCCGCCCGACCTGTTCGGCATCTACTCGCTGTGGGTCGATCCGCTCCATCGGCGCGCAGGCGTGGCCGCCCGGCTGCTGGGCGAGGCGGAGCGCTGGGCGCAGTCGGTGGGCGCACGCCGCACCGAGCTGTTCGTCGCCGACGTCGCCGGTCCGGCGCTCGCGCTGTACCAGCGATCCGGATACCGGCCGAGCGGCCGTGTGGACGACCCGCGCGATGACGGCATGGTCGAGATCGGCCTGGAGAAGCGGCTGGGCGCACATCCCTGACGCGCGGCGGTTACGGCGCCAGCGGCAGGTGCAGGACGAACCGGGCGCCGTGGCCGGCCGGGCTCTCGGCGCCAATCCGGCCGCCGTGTGCCTCGACGATCTCGCGGCAGATCGCAAGCCCCAGGCCGGCACCGCCGGAATCACGGTTGCGGGCGGCATCGGCGCGGGCGAAGCGGTCGAAGATGGTGGGCAGCGTCTGCGGCGAGATGCCCTCGCCGCCGTCCTCGATCGTCACCACCACCTCGCCGTTCTCGCGCTCGGCCCTGATGGCGATCAGCTCGCCGGTATCGGTGTGACGCACGGCGTTGGCAAGCAGGTTCAGCAACACCTGCTCGAGCGCGTCGCGATCGCCGAGCACCTTGGCGTCCCCCGCGCCGGCGACATCCAGCCGCCAGTCGCGTTCGGCCAGCGGCCGCGAGCGCTCCAGCGAGTCGGCCGCCAGCTGCTCGATCCCCACCAGCGCACGTGAGCTGTGGTCGCCCTCGGAGCGGGCCAGCCGCAGCATGCCATCCACCAGCCGTGACATGCGGTCGATCTCCGAGATCGCCAGCTCGATCGCGCTGCGAAGCTCGTCCGGCGCATCCTGGTGCTGCAGCAACGCGACCTCGAGGTTGCCGCGGGCGATCGTGAGCGGCGTACGAAGCTCGTGCGATGCGTCGTGCACCAACCGGGTCTGGGCTGCGAACGCGCGCTCGAGCCGATCGAGCATGGCGTCGATCGAGGTCGCCAGATTGGCCACCTCGTCCCGCGTGCCGATCGGTCCGACGCGCTCGGACATGTCGCCGGCCGTGATGCTGGCCGCCCGGCCGGCGATCCGGCTGAGCGGCGCCAGCGCGCGGCCGGCGGCCAGCCAGGCCACCACCATGGTCGGGATCAGAGCGGCCAGTCCGACGAGCAGCATCGCGCGCAGCAGGCGGCGGATCTCGGCCTCGGCGTCGCTGCTGGGGACGGCCGCCAGCGCGAGCTGCCCGTTCGGCCGGACGGCGGCCACCAGCACGTAGGGCTGGCCGCCGACCTCGACCGTGCGGTGGCTACCGGGCCGCATCGTCAGGTAGCCCGCCAGCTTGGCCGCCCGCGCCGAGTTCGCCTCCGGGTGGCCGCCGGGGTCGGTTGTCAGGAGCAGCGTCGGCAGAGCCTCGCGGCTGTTGAGGTAGGCGCTCAGGAGCTTCGGACCGGTCGATCCGCCGTCGCCGTCAATCTCGTCGCCGCCGGGGGCGTGGTCGGACGTCTCGGCCCGGGCGAGCTCGGCCGCCGCCTGCGAGGCGCGGCTGACGAGCCGGTCGTTGGTGTATGCCTGCTCGATCAGGAACACCGTCGTCATCGAGGCGGCCACGATCACCACCGCCACGGCTGCGCCGAGCAGCGTCAGCCGGGTGCGGATCGATACCCGGCTGATCACGTCCGCGGCGCCACGAGCCGGTATCCCATGCCGCGGACGGTTGCCACCGCCTTCGGGGCTCCCGCCTCGGCAAGCTTGCGCCGCAGATAGCCGATGTAGACGTCGACCAGGTTCGAGCGCGGGTCGAAGCAGTAGCCCCAGACGCCGTCCAGGATCTGCTGTCGCGACAGCACCTGGCCGGGATGGCGCATCAGGAACGCCAGCAGCGCGAACTCGCGGGCGCTGAGCGGGACGGGGACGCCGTCGGTCTCCACCTCTCGGCGCAGCAGGTCGAGGTGCAGCGGCCCGACATCGAGCGAGCCGGCCGGCGGCTGGCGCGCCTCGGCCGTGCGCAGATGGGCCCGGATCCGGGCGGACAGCTCGGCGAACGCGAACGGCTTCATCATGTAGTCGGTGGCGCCGAGATCGAGTCCGCGCACGCGGTCGGAGATCTCGCCCCGCGCGGTCAGCATCACGACCGGCAGCTCGGGATCGGCGGCGCGCAGCGCGCCCAGCACCTCGAAGCCGTCCATGCCCGGCAGCATCACGTCGAGCACAACCAGGTCGGGCTCCATCTGGCGGACGCGGTCGAGCGCCTGGTCGCCGCGGTCGACCGACTCGACCGAGTGTCCCTCCGCGCGCAGCCCCTTCTCGATGAAGCTCGAGATGAGCACTTCGTCTTCGACAAGCAGGATCTTCATCGCACTCGAAGTCTGATATTGGGTGATGAGAGGGTTCTCATCCCCGACCATGCGAGATGGTTGAGATGGAATCAACCATCTAGGTCGAGAGGCGTTCGGCCAGGTAGCGCAGCGCGAGCGGATACCGGTAGCCGATGTTCATGTGGCTGGCATCGAACAGCTCGAAGCGCACGTCGGTGACGCCGATCGCCTCCAGCTCGGCGCGGAACGCTTCGGCGCCGAGGTCGAGGTACCACTCGTCACGGGTGCCGGCGTCGATGTAGATCGCCCGCAGCGACCGAAGCGCATCGGCGTGGCCCGCCACCATCCGCACCGGGTCGCGAGCGAGCCAGCGCTGCCACACCTCGGGCACCAGGCGGCCGGTGGCCGGGTCGAACGGCATCTGCACGCTGCCGTCGGCATCGGCCGAGTAGCAGGCGGCCATGGCGTACATCTCGAGCAGCTCGTCATCGCCCTCCTTGGTGAACGCGACCCGGCCCCGCAGGTCAGCCAGGAAGCGTTCGAACGAGCCGCCGTGGTGGTCGCGCAGAAGGCGGGCGCAGGGCCCGAAGTCGCGTGCGTACGAGACCTCGAACAGCGCGTCGCCGGCGTGAGTGGCGAGACCGCCCCACAGATCGGGCCGCAGCATCGGGGTGATCATCGCGCCGTAGCCGCCGCTCGACTTGCCGGCGATGCCCCGGTGCTCCCGGGCCGCCAGGGTGCGGTAGTTGGCGTCGACCCACGGCACGAGCTCGTCGCACAGGTAGCTGTGGTAGCGGCCGGTGGCGGGGGAGTCGAGGAACTGGCTGCCGCCCAGCGACGTCCAGCAGTCGGCGAACACCACCAGGCAGGGGGGCGTCCTGCCGTCGCAGAACAGCTCGTCCACCTGTTCCAGGAAGTTCGGCCGCAGCGCGTTTCGGTTGCGCCACATGTCTATCTGGCCCGTGAAGCCCTGGATCATGTAGACGGCCGGGAGCCGGCGGTCGTGGTCGTCGTAGCCGGGTGGCGTGTAGACCCAGAGCGGGCGCTGGTTGGGATCTCCCAGCGGATTGCCGCGCAGCAACTCGCTGGTGATCACGTGCTCGTCGAGGCGGCCGTTGATGGGCCGGCTCCAGGGAGCTCCTGGTGAGGGCGGGTTTGCCATGGCTGGCGAGTCTAGCGGCGGCCGGAACCAATCGTCGTTTGTGTATCGCGATATATCGTGATACAACACCGATATGCAAAATGAAAGGACATGGACATGACTGACTACGTCATCCATCCCGTCGGCATCCGTCGCAGAGATCTGCACGAGTGGATGCTGCGCTGCGCCCGGCACGGACGCGGTCACGGACGCGAGGCCGGCTTCGGCCGCGGCGATGCCCCCTTCTTCGCCCGCGGCCGCGCCGGTCGTGGCGACATCCGAGCCGCGATCCTGGCGCTTCTGGCCGAGCAGCCGATGCACGGCTACCAGATCATGCGCGAGCTGAGCGACCGCTCCGGCGGTGCCTGGCGGATCAGCCCCGGCTCGGTCTATCCGACGCTGTCCCAGCTCGAGGACGAGGAGCTCGTGCGAGCCGAGCAGCAGGGCGGAAAGCGCGTCTTCTCGCTGACCGAGGCCGGCAAGGCCGAGGCCGAGAGCACGCCCAGCGCGCCCTGGCAGGAGGTGGGGGCGGACGTGCCACCCGCCTTTGTCGAGCTGCGTGACCTGATGCAGCAGGTTCGCGGCGCGACACGACAGGTCGTGCACGCCGGTTCCGAGAAGCAGGTGGCGTCCGCCGCCGAGCTGCTGCGGGAGACGCGGCGCAAGCTGTACCAGCTGCTGGCCGAGGACGACCGGCCGGCCGATTCCGAGGCCTGACCGACGTATCTACCTGGGTCCGCGGGCACGTTCCGCGGGCGCAGGTGGGGGCTTGGCTACGCGACCGCACCCAAGCGGGTGGCGAGGTGGAGTTCGTCGAGTCCCGCGTACACATAGGGATGGCGGAAGGCATTCATCGCCTGATCCGGTCGCACGGCGAAGGTCTTGGCCTCCCCGCTGCCGTTATCGAACACGTCGATCGTGACGCTGTCAGCGACGCTGTCCCACGTCAGGGTGACGTCGATCCCGTTGGCGGATCTGTTTGCCAGCTCGCGCCGGGTCGGTGCGAGGGTGAGCTCGGTGTCCATGGCATCCTTTCGTGATCGTGATCGTGATCGGGACGGCTGAGGCGTCATTGGAAGCATCGACCGTGACCGGCTCGCCCGCATAGGGGGTTCACCGCACTGCTCTATCGGTCGCCGGGCAGTTCGGCTGGAGTGCCAGCGGTAAGATGATGCGGCTGCGAGTCCAGCCGGCCGTTGGGGGTGTGAATGAGTGGGGCGTTCCTGTTTGTGGCTTCCTTCCTGGCGAGCGCCGTCGAGGGCGTCGAGGCGCTGACGATCGTGCTGGCGGTGGGGGTCACGCGCGGCTGGCGCTCGACGATGTTCGGTGTCGCGGCGGCGGGCGCGGTGCTGGCCGGGGTCGTGGCGGCGCTCGGCCCGGCGCTGACGGCGATCCCGATCCGCGGGCTTCGGGTCGTGGTCGGCGGGCTGCTGCTGGTGTTCGGGCTGCAGTGGCTGCGCAAGGCGATCCTGCGGGCGAGCGGGTTCAAGGCGCTGCACGACGAGGCGGCGATCTACCGGCGGCAGGCCGCCGAAGCGGACAGCGCTGGTGCTGACGAGCGGGCGGGGATCGATTGGTACTCGTTCACGGTGGCGTTCAAGGGAGTCCTGCTGGAGGGCCTGGAGGTGGCGTTCATCGTTGTCACGTTCGGCAGCAACCAGCGCAGCATTCCGCTGGCCGCGGCCGGCGCGGTGACCGCGGTCGTGCTGGTGATCGTGGTCGGCGTGCGCGTTCGGGCGCCGCTGTCCCGGGTTCCCGAGAACACGCTGAAGTTCGTGGTGGGACTGTTGCTGACGACCTTCGGCACGTTCTGGGCGGCCGAGGGCGCGGGCGTCTCATGGCCCGGCAGCGACGCCGCGTTGCCGGTGCTGCTCGCGCTCTACGCAGGGATGGCGCTGGTGCTGGTGAGGCTGCTGAGGGCGCGGCGGCTGGGCCTGTCGCGACCGCGTGACGTGGCCGTCTCGGAGACCTCGGAGTGAGATATCTGATCGCGTTCGGGCTGTTCTGGTACGACTTCGTGGTCGGAGACGACTGGTCGATCGCCGTCGGCGTGGTCGCTGCGATCGCCGTTGCGGCACTGCTGGTGAACGCCGGGATGAACGCCTTCTGGCTGGTTCCGCTCGCCGTTGCCGGCCTGCTCGCCGCGTCGCTCTGGCGGGTGAGCGGCAGCGAGGGCTAGGGTCGCAGGCGTGAGTGCGGCCGTCGCGCCCGCTGTTGCTCGTTCGACACGCTCCTGTGCGACGTCCGCCATCGCGCGTCATCTGACCTCGACGAGCCCGCTTGGCGACTGGCCAAGTCTCGGCCCACGGCCTGTCACGCCTGCGTCACATCCACGTCACGCCAGCTTCATGAGTGTTTGACTCCAATAATTGGGCGCGGGAGCTGTTTGGCTCAACCGTCCGGGCGAGGTGTGACGAAGTGCTCCCAGGAGCGTCAGAACTGGGCGGGGAGTGTTTGACACCGTCGCGGGGGCCGTTGCGCGTTTGGCACCCTCTTGTGTGGACTACTCTCTCGCGCCGCTCTCGCAGGCTGCCGTGGCCGGCGGTAGCCACGCTGCCTGTACGCGGCAGATGAGCGCGGTCTCCGATGAGTGAGCATCTGCGAAGGCCGTGACCATCCCCAGGGCGCACCCCCGCTTGGCCGCCTTCCACTCGGCCGGGCCCCGCGGCTTGGTGCCTCCCAAGGCTGCCAAGGGATAGGAGTGCGCGAGCGGATAGATCGATGGCCCGCTACCAGGCGGCTGAGCGGCGGCCGCGCGTTTGGCGAGCGGATAGCAATGCAGGTAGGCGTAGTCGTACAGCGCCGCGGACTTTCCGGTGAAACCTCCGTGGTCGGCTGGTGCGGAGCTGCCGTTGCCGCCGACGCTGCAGCCGGCGGCAAGACAGAGCATCGAGAGAATGACCAATCCGCGCGTCACCCCTTCGAACCCTATCGCCGCCTCCGGCCGCGCGCAGGCGTGAAAAGGCTCGTACAGTCGAAGCATGACCGTGCACGGCTCCGATGCGGCCATACCCGCGAACGATGACGCCTGGGATGATCGGGCTGATTCATCGTTCCGTCAAGCGCTGCCCGTGATCCTGAGCGAGGTGCTTGCCGAGCAGCGACTGGACGACCTGCTCGTCGCCGTGTGCGACGGTGGCGAGGAGCTGATCGACGATCTCACGCTGACGGTGCAGAGCCTTGAGCGCCGCCTGTTGGCGCAGCACATCTTCAGCGAGCACGCCCGGCCTCCGGCCGCGTCGGACGACACGATCGCCATGCTCGACCTGCGTCCCGGCCGGGTCGAGGTTCGGATTCCGTTGACTCACGCCGGGCTGGGACTGTGTGATCTGGTGGCGACGCGGCCCAGCGGGGGATGGATCGCTGCACAGGAACGCGGCCAGCTGCGGCTCTACGCCGATCTGGTGGCGCCGCTGGTGTTCGCCCTCCTGGAAGCCGAGGAGCTGCGCCGCGCCGCGCTCACCGATCAGCTGACCGGGCTGGCCAACCGGCGTGCACTCGATCATGAGCTGGCGCAACTCTGCGCCGAGGGCACCCATCTCTGGCTGCTGCTGCTGGACGTGGACGGCCTCAAGGACGTCAACGATTCGCTCGGCTACCACCAGGGCGACCACCTGATCAGCACGCTCGCCCGCACCATCACCGAGACGATCACCCGTCGTCACGTCGCCGCCCGTATGGGCGGCGATGAGTTCATCGTGATCCTGCCCGACGCGACCGAGAAGCAGGCTCGCAAGCAGGCCAAGCGGATCACGAGACGCTTCGCCCGCCAGCCGCTTCACCCGCGCGTCGCCGAGATCAGCGGCGGCGTCTCGGTAGGCGTGATCGAGGCGAAGGCCGGCGAGAGCCCCCGCGACCTGATCCGGCGGGCTGCCCGATCGATGCACGGCAACAAGCGCCGCCGGCGCACCGATCAGCGACTGAGCTGAGGGTCACCGATCGGGCGAGTGCGACTGCCACTCGGCCGCCTGGGCGATGTCGAGCATCGCGGCGGACATCTCGAACTGGCTGGCGGGACGGTGGATGCGGACCTTGCAGGGAAGGTCGCCTGCCGGCGACACCAGCTTGGCGTAGTAGCCGCTTGCCGCCTGGGCGGCCACCTCGTGTTCGCTGCCGGCACCCACCGTAACCCAGTGGTGGGGTCGATACAGGTTGAACTGCACCTGTGCCAGCGTCAAAACTTCACTCCGAGATTCCACATGCTCGTTATACCCGAAAGTCGCCGCTTCGCAACTACCACAAAATGGGCATCAATCTACGCCATTTTGGAGACGCGAACCGGGCGCAGGCGTCGAGTTACCTGACTACGAGTGACGGCGATCGGCGTCGGAACATACCTACTCCCACAACCCCCAGGGAACTCGGCCATGCCATCGTTCGACAGACTGATCAGAAGATTGCGCGCGGACGACGTGCTGAGCGCCGTCGGTCCGGCGTTTGTGACACACGAGCGCGACCTCACGCCCGAGGGGTTGACCAAGGCTGAGCATGTGGGCAACAGTGGCGACGCCGGCCCGGGCCGTGTGATAGTCGTGATTCCGGCCCACAACGAGGCTGCGCTGATCGGCGAGGCGCTCGAGTCGCTGGCGGCCCAGACGCGGCTTCCCGACGAGGTGCTCGTGATAGCCGACCGATGCACTGACCTCACCGGGCGGGTCGCGGTCGCCCACGGCGCCAACACCAGACTGACGATTCAGAATCGCGACAACAAGGCGGGAGCGCTCAACCAGGCGCTCGCCCATCTTCTGCCGCGCCTGTCCGACAACGACGCGGTGTTGATGATGGATGCCGATACGACGCTGTCGCCCGACTTCATCTCCGAGGCAACATGGCGCCTGCGAGAGCCGCGGGGAGAGCGGGCACAGGTGGGCGCGGTGGGCGGAGTCTTTCTGGGATATCCCTTGCGGGGATTTATCGCGCACCTGCAAAACAACGAGTATGTGCGGTATGCCCGCGAGATCGGTCGCCGTAAGGGCCGGGCGGACGTGCTCACCGGCACGGCAACCCTTTTCTCGGCCAGGGCTCTGCGAGCCGTCGAGCGCGCGCGCTCCAGCGGGCAGCTGCCGCCCGGCACCGGGATATATGGCATCGACGCTTTGACCGAGGACAACGAGCTGACGCTCGCGCTCAAGCATGTCGGTTACCGTTGCGTCTCACCGAAGGCGTGCACCGCCGGCACCGAGCTCATGCCCACGGCCAGTCGTCTGTTCTACCAGCGCCTGCGGTGGCAACGGGGGGCGCTTCAGAATCTGTTGGAGTACGGAGTGACTCGTCACACGCTGCCATACATGCTGCGGCAACTGATGACGTATGTGGGCGTTGCCTTTGTACCCTTCTTCTTCACCACATTCATCCAGGCTTGGGTGAGTACAGGAGCGGTTCGCTGGTCGTGGTTTTGGGTGTTCGTGACCGGCTTTGTGGTCGTCGAGCGTGTCTGGGCGGTGAAGCGGGGTGGATGGCGCTCACTGCTCCTGGCCGGGCTGGTGGTGCCTGAGGTGATCTATGACTTCTTCCTCCACGGCGTCTACATCAAGGCCCTGACCGATCTCGCGACCCACGAGCGCGAGACCTGGGAGCACACCAGACGCGGGGATGTCAAAGGCAGGCGGTCGTGGCGGCTGCTTTGGAAGCAGATGGCCGGGCCGCTCTACGCAATGCTGCTTCTGGCCGCGGTGATAGGACTGGCGCTGATCTGCGTGGTACTCGACCTCGCATGGCCTGTGATTGCCGTGCTGGTGCTTGCCGGAGCCGCGCTCGCGGCGTTGCGCTTCAGCGGGCTCGACCCGTTTGGTCTGAGGCAGGGCACCGGCGAGCCCGCCACCCTTCACCACTCGGTCAATGCACCTGACAATCAAGGATTCGGAGGCGAGGATGTGCCTGCGGATGCCCTCGCGATCGCGGGCGGCGAGGGCACACATCACTGGCTGTCAGGCGGGGCGGGAGTCCGAAATCCCCGCGTGACCTGCTCGGCCGCAGCCCGCCGTTCCCGACAGGCGACCACCGCTTGGCTGAAGGAAAGCCGGCGCCAGGAGCAATATGCATTCTCAAGTGGGGGCCGGCTCGCCGGCGGCTGATGACGATGTCCCAGCCCAATCTTGCATGTCCGATATGTATCGCCAGTCACCGCGTTACATTAATATCCCACCTGTCACGTGGTAGAGTGGGTCACAACACGGCCGGAGTTAGCCGTGGAATTCGCTTGGAGAGACGCCTGGTTTGGCGCCCGCGGCCCAGCCGCCTGTGGCGCCACCGTGACAGGGCTCGACGCCTCCCATCCCGATGGAGAGGACGCGACTGATGGAACCAACCAGCCGATTCAAGGATGGGCTCGAAACGCTGCCAAAGGCACCGACGGGCATCAACGGGCTCGACGAAGTGACCGGTGGCGGACTGCCGCGAGGGCGCCCGACGCTGATCTGCGGGCCGGCAGGCTGCGGCAAGACGTTGTTCGCGATGGAGTTCCTGGTGCGTGGCTTCAGCGAGTTCGACGAGCCAGGGGTATTCGTGGCGTTCGAAGAGACGGCTGACGACCTGGTCGCCAACGTCGCCTCGCTCGGATTCGATTTGGCCAAGGCCGAGGCCGATGGCAAGCTCGTGCTCGACCACATCCACGTGGTTCGCGGGGAGATGGAAGAGACCGGCGACTGGGACCTGGAGGGGCTGTTTCTGCGTCTCGGCGCGGCCATCGACGCGATCGGTGCAAAGCGGGTCGTGATCGACACCATCGAGACGCTGTTTGGAGCGTTCTCGAACACCTCCATCCTCCGTTCCGAACTTCAGCGACTGTTCGGGTGGTTGAAGGACCGCGGCGTGACCGCGATCATCACCGGCGAACGAGGCGACGGCACGCTCACCCGGCACGGCATCGAGGAGTACGTCTCTGACTGCGTGATCGTGCTCGACCACCGCGTGAACGAGCAGACCTCGACCCGCCGGCTGCGAATCCTCAAGTACCGCGGCTCGCTGCATGGGACCAACGAGTATCCGTTCCTGATCGGCGAGACCGGAATATCCGTGCTGCCCATCACCTCGCCCGGCCTGCTGCACTCGGTGTCCACCGAGCGGATGTCGACCGGCGTTGCCCGCCTCGACTCGATGCTCGGCGACGGAGGCTTCTACAAGGGCAGCACCATTCTTGTCAACGGCACCGCCGGCACAGGAAAATCGACGCTGGCTGCGCAGTTCTGCGATGCGACCTGCCGACGCGGCGAGCGCGCCATGTACTTCGCCTTCGAGGAGTCCCAGGCCGAGATCGTGCGCAACATGTCATCGGTCGGCATCGATCTGCAACAGTGGGTGGACGCGGGACTTCTGCAGTTCAAGTGCTTCCGGCCCAGCCTGCTCGGACTTGAGGCGCATCTGTTCAGCATGCAGAAATACGTCACCGAGTTCGATCCCGCGGTTGTGGTCAAGGATCCGGTCTCACACCTGCTGCGGATCTCCACCGGGGCGGACGTGTCCGAGATGCTGATCCGTCAGGTCGACTTCCTGAAGAAGCGAGGGGTGACGGCCCTCTTCACCAGCCTCGAAGCCGATCAGGAGATCGCGTCGCTCGCGGATACCTGGCTGCTACTGAAGACGATGGAGGGAAACGGTGAGCTCAACCGCGTGCTCTACGTGCTCAAATCGCGGGGCATGGCGCACTCCAACCAGATCCGCGAGTTCCTCGTAACAGCCCAAGGCATCGAACTGGCCGACGTGTACGTCGGTCCGCAAGGCGTCCTCACCGGCTCCGCCCGCCAAGCGCAAGAAGCCCAGGAGCGCACCGATGGGACGGCGCGGCAGGACGACCTCGAACAGCGCCGGGTCAGTCTCGAACGCCGGCGCCAATCGGTTGAGGCACAAACCGCCGCCCTCTGGCACGCCTTCGAAGACGAAGCCGACATCGTCGCCCGCCTGCTAAGCGATGGCTCAACAGGTGTCGAAGACCGTGCTGGGCAACGCGCAAAACAAGGCGCGCTCCGTCGAGCCGACGCTCAAAGCGACGAAATCGTACCGGTCGGCACCCCGTGAACGCTACGGGCTCCTCCGAAACAATCGTGGGTGGGGACCACATGTGGCATCTCTGTCTGTACGTCGCAGGGAACTCCGCAAAATCCCAGCGCGCGTCGGCCAACCTGACAGCGATCTGCGAAGAACACCTCCCCGGACGCTACGAAATAGAAATCATCGACCTAATTGCGAGGCCGTCGCTCGCACGAAC
>JAWVEC010000239.1:0-7256 GCA_033856975.1 Gaiellales bacterium | reverse complement strand
ATACCGGCGCCGGCGGCCCGCCCGGCGCACCCTCAGCGCGGCTGGGCGCCCAGCAGGTCGTTGTGCAGGCCGAACAAAAACAGGAACAGCACCAGCGCGATGCCGAGCGCCGAGACGCGCTCGAACGTCGCCCGCGACAGCACGCGGCCGCGCACCCGCTCCAGCGCCAGCAGCAGGATGTGCCCGCCGTCCAGCGGCAGGAAGGGGAGCAGGTTGAGGATGCCGAGCGAGAGCGAGATGTACGCCAAGAGCCAGAGGTAGTACGGCGCCCCGGTGTCGGCGGCGTCGGCCGACGCCCGCACGATGCCGACCGAGCTAGAGACTGACGAGGTGCCCTGGGTGCGCAGACCGCTGACGGAGCTCGTAATCATCCGCCACATCTGGTCGCCGCCCTCGATCGGCGCCCGCCAGACGGGAACGGTGGTGGTGGTGGCCTTGACATCCGGGAAGAATCCGATGATGTAGCGGCCCTGGTCCAACTTGGCGTGCGTTGCAGGCAGCGCCACCCGCGCACCGGCGCGGCTGACGACGATGCGGAGCTGCCGGCCTTTGCTGCCGCTGATCGTGTCGCGCACCTGCTCGAAGGTGTGCATGGTGCGGCCGTTGATCGAGACGATCCGATCGCCCGTCTTGAGGCCGATCTTCTGTGCCGGCGGCTCGCCCTTCTCGATCCCCGCCACCACCGGGAACGCCCTCAACGGCTGTGGCATGCCGGTGGCGGCCAGCGTGGTGAGGATCAGGTAGGCGACGGCGATGTTGGCCAGCGGGCCGGCCGCGATCACGATCAGCCGCCGCCGCTTGCTGCTGCGCCAGTAGCCGCGGGGGTCGCTGGCCTCCGTCAGCCGGGTGAGGCACTTGCCGGCGCGGCGCCGGTCGCGCTCCGACAGCCCCTCGCAGCCGTCGATCAGCACCTGAAGCTCGGCCGCCTTCCCGGCAGCGCGATCGATGTCGCCCTGCGCGATCAGCCGTGCCGCCTCGTCGCGGGCAAGACCGATCGCGGCCGCGTCCTGATCGGACAGGTTCTCGCCGCGGTCGAGCAGGTCGTCGATCGCCCACAGGTCGGAGGGCTCCGGCCGCAGCATGCCCGGGATCTTGACGAACCCGCCCAGCGGGATCATGCCGATGCCGTACTCGGTGTCACCGATCTTGCGGCTGAGCAGCGGCGGGGGGAAGCCGACGAAGAAGCGCAGCGCGCGCATGCCGGTGCGCTTGGCCGCCACGAAGTGGCCGAGCTCGTGCAGGAACACCAGCAGCAGCAGCCCCAGGATCGGGATCAGATACCTCACACCGTGACCCCCAGCCGGGTGCGAGCAAGGCTTCGCGCGCGTGCGTCTGCGGCGAGCACCTGGTCGACCGACTCCAGCGGTTCGAACTCGCTGCCGTCGAGCACCGCCGCCACCGTGTCTGCGATCTCCAGGAAGCCGCAGTCGCCGGACAGGAACGCGGCCACCGCCACCTCGTTGGCGGCGTTCAGCACGCAGGGCGCCGTCCCGCTCGCCTCGCCGGCCTGGCGGGCCAGCGCCAGGCAGCGGAAGGCATCGGTATCGGCCGGCTCGAACTCGAGCGAGAAGGGCTGTGAGAGGTCGAGCCGGGGAGCGGGTGTCGCCTCCCGGTGGGGATGGGTGAGCGCGAAGCTGATCGGCACGCGCATGTCGGGCAGCCCCAGGTGTGCGATCAGCGCGCCGTCGCGGTAGCGGGCCATGCCGTGCACGATCGACTGGGGGTGCACCACCACCTCGATCCGGTCGTAGGGGACGCCGAACAGGTGGTGGGCCTCGATCAACTCGAGCCCCTTGTTCATCAGCGTGGCCGAGTCGATCGTGATCTTGGCACCCATCGACCAGGTCGGGTGAGCCAGCGCCTGGGCGGGCGTGACCTCGCCCAGCCGGTCGCGCGACCAGCCCCGGAACGGGCCGCCGGAGGCCGTCAAGACGAGCGTCTCGAGGGCTTCGGGCGGGCTGCCGGCCAGGCACTGCATCAGCGCCGAGTGTTCGCTGTCCACCGGCAGCAGCAGCCTCCCGCTGGCGCGCACGGCGGCGGTCACCAGGTCGCCTCCCGCGACCAGGCTCTCCTTGTTGGCCAGCGCCAGGTCGCTGCCGGCCGCGAGCGTGGCCATCGTCGCCTCCAGCCCGGCCGCCCCGACCACGGCGTTCAGCACCACGTCGGCCTCGGCCGCCCGCACCAGCTCGACCAGGCCGCCGGGGCCGTCCAGCACGCGGCCGTCGAACCGCTGGCCGGCCTCCACGGCGGCTGCGGGATCAGTCACGGCGACCAGGCCGGCGCCGTGGTCCGAGGCGGCGGCCAGCAACGCGTCGACGTTTCGGTGGGTGGACAGGGCGACCAGCCGCAGATCGGGACTGTCGCGGACGATCTCGAGCGCCTGCACACCGATCGAGCCGGTCGCACCGAGGATGGCGACTGACCTCATCTCGAGAAGTGTACCGAGCACATGTTGCAAGCCGGTTGGCTGCCGTGACCTCCCGAGTCACACTTCCGACAACTGTCACGGCCCTCGTCGTTTTCCACGATTCACCGCACGCCCCCAGCCCTCACCCACGAATCTCGTAGACTCCGGGCCGCGCTCGTAGGGCAAGTCGCAGATCCGGGGGGTCAGACCCCGCCGGTTCGTGACGCGACTGGCACGTGCCTGTTTGGGTTTCGGCGAGGTTTCAGGCGCGGCCCAGGGCGAGCGCCACGAAGTATGCGGCGGCGCCGGCGAACAGCAGCGCGTCGATCCGGTCGAGCACGCCGCCGTGGCCGCCCAGCAGCCTGCCCACGTCCTTGACGCCCCAGTCGCGCTTGAGGTAGCTCTCGAACAGGTCGCCCACCGGGGAGGCGATCGCGATCGCGAGCGCGAACTCGAACGCGTTCAGCGGGCTGATCGGATCGTCGGTCGGCTGTCCATACAGCCAGAAGAAGACTGTCGCGGTGCCGACCAGAAGGCCGATCAGGAAGCCCTCCCAGGTCTTGTTGGGCGAGATCTCGCTGGCCAGCTTGCGGCGCCCGAACATGCGCCCGCCGATGAAGGCGAAGATGTCAGACATCCAGACGCCCAGCAGCACCGCGATCAGCAGCGTCTCGCCCCACCCCGAGGGCTGCGCGATGTCCCGCACCGCGACCAGGAAACCGATGCCATAGCCAATCCAGCAGACGCCGAACAGGGTCACGGCCAGCTGCACCGTGGCGGTCTGGCGGACGTCGGCGATCACGCTCAGCCAGAAGGCCAGCAGCAGCGTCAGCAACAGCGGCAGCAGGCTCCAGACGAGGCCGCCTTCGTGCACCGCGACGATCACGCCCACCACGCCGGCGAAGCCCGCGATCGTCAGTGGCCGCAGCTCGCGGGTCATGCTGCCGAACTCGTGCATCGCGACCACGCCACCCAAAAGTGCCAGCAACACCATCGGCCAGCCGCCGGAGACGACCGCCAGGATCGCCACCACCGCCAACGGCACCGCCACCAGCACGCGGCCGGCGAGGCCGCTCACCGGCGGCCGAATCTGCGCCGGCGGGTGGCGTAGGCGTCGAGCGCCTCCCGCAGATGCTCGGCACCGAAGTCGGGCCACTGCGTGGCCGTGAAGTGGTACTCGGCGTAGGCCGCCTGCCAGAGCAGGAAGTTCGAGATGCGGAGCTCGCCGCTGGTGCGGATGACGAGGTCCGGGTCGGGCATCTCGGGAGCGTACAGGTGCGCGCGGAGGGCGTCCTCGTCGACCTGCTCGGCCGCCACGCCCTCGCGGACGAGCGCCTGGGCGGCCTCGACCAGCTCCGCTCGGCCGCCGTAGTCGAATGCGACCCACAGGTCGAGCCGCTCGTTGGCCGCCGTGCGCTGCTCGATGTCCTGCATCAGCTCGAGCAGCGACGCCGGGCAACGGTCGCGGCGGCCGACGAACCGCACCCGCACTCCCTGCCGGTGCAGGTCGGGGAACTCGTCGCGGATCGTGTCCGCAAACAGCTCCATCAGATCCTCCACCTCCTGCGGCGGCCGGCCCCAGTTCTCGGTCGAGAAGGCGTACACGGCCAGGCTGCGCACACCCAGGTCGGGCGCCGCCTCGACGGTGCGGCGAAGCGCCTTGGTGCCGGCGCGATGGCCGGCCAGCGGCGGCAGCCCGCGGCGCCGCGCCCAGCGGCCGTTGCCGTCCATGATGATGGCGACGGAGGTGGCCGAGTCGGCCAGCGGCTCGTCGCGCGATGAGGCACGCCGCAGGCGAAACAGGCGACGCAGGCGGGTGGCGTCGAAGGTCAGACCGCCACGCTTCGACACATCGGCTCGGAGCAGTCGGGGATTGGCGCCATCACCGGGTATCTAAGCCGATCGCGGGCGGGCGTGGTGCAGCCACCCGAGGATGTCGACCGCCCAGTGAACGGCGTGGACCCATCCCGATCAGGCGCGATACGAACGACGGCTAACAGGTCGCACGGCGTATTCGTCGGCATGCACGGGCTGCGGTTCGCCCGCGTTTACCCCGCGCCTCGTGCCCGTTCAACCAAGCCCCTCACGAGGCTCGGCCTCAGACCTCCATGATCTCGGCCTCTTTGGCCTTCAGCGCCGCGTCGATCGCCTGCACGTTCTCGTCGGTCACCTTCTGCAGCCGTTCCTCGGCGCGGTGCACGTCGTCGGAGCCGGTCTCGCCGTTCTTCTCGGCCTCCTTCAGCTGATGCTGCGCGTCGCGGCGCACGTTGCGCGCGGCCACGCGGCCGTCCTCGGCCAGCGCCCGCACCTGCTTCACCAGCTCCTTGCGTCGCTCCTCCGTCAGCTGCGGGATCGGCAGCCGCACGAGCTGCCCGTCGTTGGACGGCGTCAGCCCCAGGTCGGACTCCAGGATCGCCTTCTCGATGTCGCGGATGATCGACTTGTCGAACGGCGTGATCGTCAGCAGCCGCGGCTCCGGCACGCTGATCGTGGCCAGCTGGTTGATCGGCATCTTGGTGCCGTACGCGTTCACCTGCACCCGCTCGAGCAGAGCGGCCGAGGCGCGGCCGGTGCGGATGGTCGTGAACTCGTGCTTGGTCGCCTCGACCGATTTCGACATCCGGCGGGAGGCGTCGTTGATGGTGTCGTCGATCATGGTGAGACCTGCACGGGTAGACCTCCAGGGACGCTCGAGATGATTGTGCCGAGCCGCTCTCCGCGCGCTATGCGGGCGATGTTGTGCTCGTCGTCGAGATTAAACACATACAGCGGCAGGCCGTTGTCCATGCACAGCGACAGCGCGGTGGTATCCATCACCTTCAGCCCCCGCTCGATCGCCTCGATGTGGCTCAGTTGCGGGATCAACCGCGCGTCCGGGTGCGTCCTCGGATCGGCGTCCAGCACGCCCTCCACCCCGTTCTTGCCCATCAGGATCGCCTGCGCCGCGATCTCCAGCGCGCGCAGCGCGGCCGCCGTGTCGGTGGTGAAGTACGGGTTGCCGGTGCCGGCGGCGAAGATCACGACCCGCCCCTTCTCGAGGTGGCGCATCGCCCGTCGGCGGATGTAGGGCTCGGCCACCTCGGACACGTCGATGGCGGACATCACGCGCGTGAACACACCCAGCTTCTCGAGTGCGTCCTGCACCGTCAGCGCGTTCAGCACGGTGGCCAGCATGCCGGCATAGTCGGCGGTGGCGCGGTCCATGCCGCGCGCCGCCTCCTGGGTGCCGCGCAGGATGTTGCCGCCGCCGACCACGATCGCGATCTCGACCCCGGTCTGCTGCACCTCCTGCACCGCACGTGCGATGGCCGCGATCCGATCGGGATCCTGCCCGTAGCTGCGCTCACCCATCAGCGCCTCTCCGGACAGCTTCAGCAGCACGCGGCTGAAGGCTGGCTGCGCGCTCACTCCGAGCCCACCTCGAAGCGCGCAAAGCGCTTGATCTCGATGTTCTCGCCGATCGTGCCGGACAGCTCCGCGCGCAGCGTCTCGATCGTCTTGCCGTCATGCTCGGGCTTGATCGACTCCTGGTTCAGCAGCACGATCTCAGACAGCGACTTCTTCCACATGCCCTCCGCGATCTTGTCCAGCATCTGCTCCGGCTTGCCGTCCTGCAGGGCCTTGCCGCGGTAGACCTCGAGCTCCTGCCGCTTGAACTCGTCCGAGATCTCATCCTCGGAGACGAACTGGAGGTTGCGGCCGGCGGCGATCTGGAGCGCGACGTCCCTGGTGAATGCCTTGAAGGTGTCGTTGCGGGCGACGAAGTCGGTCTCGCAGCCGACCTCGACCATCGCCCCGATGGTGCCGGTGGCATGGATGTAGCTCTCGACGGCTCCCTGGCCGGTGCCGCGGCCGGCGCGCTTACCCGCCGACGCCAGCCCCTTCTCGCGCAGCCACTTCTTGGCCGCGTCCATGTCGCCCTGGGTCTCCTCCAGCGCGCGCTTGCAGTCCATCATCCCGGCCTGGGTCTCCTCGCGGAGCTGCTTCACCTCGGCCGCACTCGGCTTGTACGCCACGTCACTCACTCTGCTCGTCCTCGCTCGGGGTCGTCTCGTCTGCCGCCGCCGGAACGGCGACGGCCTCTGGCTCGGGCTCGGCGGCGGGCTGCTCGGGGGCTGCCTTGGCCTCGGCCACAGGCGCAGCCTCCGGCTCTGGCACTGAGTCCGGCTCGGGCGCGGCCGCGGCCTCGCCGCTCTCCGCGGCGGCGGCTTCCGCCGCTGCGGCAGCCTCGGCCTCGATGGCTGCCGCGGCTGCGGCGGCCTCGAACTCGGCCGCCTTGACCTTCATCTGTCCCTCGGCGACAGCATCCGCCAGGACGCGGATGATCAGACCCGCCGAGCGGATCGCGTCGTCATTGCCGGGGATGATGAAGTCGGCGTCGTCGGGATCGCAGTTGGTGTCGACCAGTCCGATCACCGTGATCTTCAGCCGGCGCGCCTCGCGCACGGCGAGCGCCTCCTTCTTCATGTCGATCACGACCATCGCGTCGGGAAGCTTCCGCGTATCGGCCAGGCCGCCGAGGTTCGTCTCGAGCTTTTCGAGCTCGGCCATCGTCGTCTGGCGCTCCTTGGTGGGCAGCAGGTCGAGCTGCCCCTCGCTCTTCTGGCGGCGCAGCTCATGCAGAGCGGCGATCCGGTCCTGGATCGTGCGGTAGTTGGTCAGCAGCCCGCCCAGCCAGCGGTGGTTGACGTACGGCTGGCCGACCCGCCGCGCGTGCTCCTCGACCGAGTCCTGGCACTGCTTCTTGGTGCCGACGAACAGCACCGAGCCGCCCCGCTCGCTCACGGCGCGCGCGTAGTTGTACGCGTCGTCGAGCAGCGCCTGGGTCTGCTGCAGATCGATGATGTAG
>JAWVEC010000238.1:0-7610 GCA_033856975.1 Gaiellales bacterium | reverse complement strand
CACGTCGATGAGTTCATGCTGGCCGGCTTCCTGCGCGGCGAGCCGGTCGAGCTGGTCAAGGCCGTCAGCGTCGACCTGGAGGTGCCGGCCCGGGCCGAGATCGTGATCGAGGGCTACATCACCAAGGGAGAGCTGGCGGACGAGGGGCCGTTCGGCGACCACACCGGCTACTACACGCCGGTCGAGCCCTTCCCGGTGCTGAACGTGACCGCGATCACGATGCGCAAGGATGCGATCTACCCCTCGATCATCGTCGGCGTGCCGCCGCAGGAGGACGTCTGGCTGGGCAAGGCCACCGAGCGGCTGTTCCTGCCGGCGATCCGGATGACGATGCCGGAGGTGGTCGACTACGACCTGCCGTTCGCCGGTGCCTTCCACAACCTGGCGATCGTCTCGATCCGCAAGGCCTTTCCCGGCCACGCGCGCAAGGTGATGCACGCGATCTGGGGTACCGGCCTCCTGTCGCTGACCAAGGGGGTGGTGGTGGTGGACGAGTGGGTGGATGTGCACGACTACGCCCAGGTGATGTGGCAGGTGGGCGCCAACACCGACCCCGCCCGCGACGTGGCGCTCTCGGAGGGGCCGCTCGACCACCTCGACCACGCCCCCACCCGGCAGTTCGTGGGCGGCAAGATCGGAATCGACGCGACCGCCAAGTGGGAGTCGGAGGGGTACACCCGCGGCTGGCCTCAGGTGATCGAGATGTCGGGTGACGTGCGCGACCGCGTCACCCAGCGCTGGAGCGAGTATGGGATTCCTGTTACAACCACACGCGACCGGGACGCGCGATAGTATGGCGCCGCTGGACCCACCAGGAGGACACGTGGCGGACACTCCCGCTGGCTCGCACGCCCACGCATACACCGCGCCACAGGCGCCCGACTCAGCGGTCACCCGCGGCCAGTTCCTGACCCTCTCGTCGGTCGGGCTGGGCGCCATGATCGGCGCCGTGATCGGTGTACCGGCGACCGCGTACGTGCTGGCGCCGTTGACCGACGAGGTCAAGTTCGAGGAGGTCAACCTGGGGCCGACCGCGAACTTCACCAAGGAGTCCGGGTTCGCGCCGACGGCCGCCACCTACGTCGAGGATCCCTCCAATCCCAACACCAGCGCCGGGCTGGCCTGGGTGCACTCGACCGGCAAGTCGAACACGGACTGGCTGGCGAGTGACGCGATGTTCGTCGTGTTCTCGAACCGCTGCATGCACCTCGGATGCCCCGTTGCCGCCAATGCCGGCGGTTTCGCCTGCCCCTGCCACGGCGGTGTGTACAACACCGAGGGAATCCGCACCGGCGGACCGCCGATCCGGCCGCTCGACCGTTTCGAGTGGAAGATCGAGAACGACGACCTGAAGCTGACCAACCGCTGGAGCGTCGACTTCCTGAACGGCAAGCTGACCTACTTCCCGGTCAAGATGCCCGGACAGCCCGTCGACCTGGGGGCGCCGAGCATCGTCAACGATCACATCCCGGACCTTCTGTATCCGAACGTCACCTACCAGCACGGCGCCGTGCCGAAGCCTCACTGATGCCGCTTCCGATCCCGATCCCGCCGCCGCCCAGCCCCAAGCAGATGGTGCTCGCCACCGAGGACTGGATCGAGTACCGCACCGGCTTTCCGACGCTGGTGCGCAAGTTCCTGTTCCGCAAGGTGCCGCCCACCGGCTGGTTCCACACGCTCGGCTCGTCGCTGCTGACCGTGTTCATCCTGCAGGCCACCACCGGCATGCTGCTGGCGATGACCTACGACCCTTCACCCAACGGGGCGTATGAGTCGATCCGCTACATCACCGACTACCAGACGCTGGGCTGGCTGATGCGCGGCATGCACAAGTGGGGCGCCTCGATGATGGTGATCCTGCTGTTCCTTCACATGGGCCGCACCTTCTTCTACGGCGCATACAAGTACCCGCGCGAGATGACGTGGCTGACGGGTTCGCTGATCTTCGTGCTGACGATGGCGATGGGCCTGACCGGCTACCTGCTCGTGTGGGACCAGCGCGCCTACTGGGCCTCCGTTGTGGCCGTCAACATCAACGGCACCGCCCCCGTGCTTGGCCCGTTCATCTCGAAGTTCCTGCTGGCCGGGCCGGTGTTCGGCGCGCAGACGATCTCGCGCTTCTACGCGCTGCACATGCTGCTGATACCCGGCGCGATAGGTGCGCTGATCTTCGTCCACATGTGGCTGGTCGTGAAGCTCGGCGTCACGCCGTGGCCGTCGCGCCCGCCGGAGGAAGAGGTCGAGCTGCCGCAGATGGTCGAGTCCGTCTGATGGCGCGCAAGGTGATCAACCGCCGTGTGCGGTACGAGACCGAGCTGGCGGCGTCGAAGCGCGACGGTCACGCCTTCTTCCCCTACGCGATGTTCCACGACGTCGTCGTCAACCTGATGGTCGTCCTGATCATCGTGGCGATGGCGATCGTCTGGCACGCGACGGCCGAGCCGATCACCGCCGCGCATCCGCAGGGCGTGAACGGCTGGCTGGGTGCGCTGTACGAGACCAAGGCCAACCCCGCCATCCAGAGCACCGAGCCGCGGCCGGAGTGGTACTTCCTGTTCCTGTTCGAGCTGCTGCGCGTGTTCAAGCAGCCGTGGCAGCTGCTGTTTGCGACCATCATCATCCCCACCATCCTGATGGTGCTGCTGATGGCGTGGCCGTTCATCGACACCGGCCGCGACCGCCGGCTCTCGCGCCGCCCGGCCGGCGTCGCGCTCGGCCTGGCCACTCCGGCGGTGCTGATCGCATTGACGATCGCCGGCGGGTCGGCGCCCGGCGTCGGCGGAACGGCGATCACCACGTACCCCGCCCTGAATGCGCTCCCGGGGGCGACGCTGATCTCCGAACAGGGGTGCACGTCGTGTCACAACTTCGGCGCCATCGGAGCGAGCGGCCCGGGTGCGAACCTGGGCAAGGGGTCGCCCCAGTTTGGCGATGACCAGGCCAAGATCCAGGCCTGGCTGGCGGGCGGGGCGAACAAGGCCACCGGCGGGGCGATGCCCGACTACACCGGACTTGGCCCGGACAAGATCGCCGAGATCGCGCAGCTGGTCGCGTCGCTGAAGAGCGGCACGGTGCAGCCGATCCAGAAGTAGGCTGTCCCCATGCGAGTGATGCTCGGTATCACCGGCGCGTCCGGCGCTCCCTACGCTGCCCGCGTGCTGCGGGCGCTGTGCGATGCCGGCGTGGACACGGGTATCTGCGCCTCGGCCGCCGGCCGGCAGGTGATCGCGCTCGAGCTGTACGGCGATCGCGAGATGGACGGCAGCGACGCGCTGGAGCGGTTCGTCGCCGACCACGGCCAGCCCGGCGTCCGCCTGTGGGGCGAGCGCGACTACTCGGCGCCCTACGCGTCCGGCAGCTCGCGCACCGACGCGGTCGTGATCTGCCCATGCTCGATGGCCTCGATCGGCACCATCGTCGGCGGCTCCGAGGCCAACCTGATCCACCGCGCGGCCGGCGTGCAGCTCAAGGAGCGGCGCAAGCTGGTGGTGGTGCCGCGAGAGACGCCGCTGTCGGCGATCCACCTCGAGAACCTGCTCAAGCTGCGCAACGCCGGCGCGGACGTGATCCCCGCCATGCCGGCCTTCTACCACCTGCCGCAGACGATCGACGAGATGATCGACTTCGTGGCCGGCCGCGTGATCGACTCGCTGGGCATCGAGATGTCGCTGCATCCGCGCTGGGGTGAGGCCGAGGTGCCGTCTCAATGACGCTGCAGCCGGAGGGAGTGCGCGAGATGTTCGACCGCATCTCGCCCAGCTACGACCGCATGAACCTGCTGATGTCGGGCGGCATGGACGGCCGCTGGAGGCGGCTGGCCGTGCGGTCGGCGCGGGTGCGGCCGGGCGACGCGGCGCTGGACGTGTGCTGTGGCACCGGCGACCTGGCGCTCGAGCTGCGACGTGCCGTCGGCCCATCCGGCCGGGTGGCCGGTCTCGACTTCTCGCCGCAGATGCTGGAGCTGGCGCGGCGAAAGAGCGCCGCCGTCGAGTGGGTGCAGGGCGACGCGCTGGCGCTGCCGTTCGGAGACGGCGAGTTCGCCGCGGCCACGGTCGGCTTCGGCGTCCGCAACCTGGCCGACTACTCTCGCGGGTTCGTCGAGATGGCGCGGGTGGTGCGGCCCGGTGGCCGCGTCGTCTGCCTCGAGATGAGCACGCCGAGCGCTGCGATCCGGCCCTTCTCCCGCGTCTGGACCGACCGCGGCGTCCCGGTGCTGGGCCGTCTGGTCGCGCGTGACCCCGGCGCATACCGCTATCTGCCGGAGTCGGTGCGACGCTTCCCGCCCGCCGACGAGCTGGCGGTGATCATGCGCGACGCTGGGCTCACGGATGTGCGCTTCCGCCGGCTGATGCTGGGCGTCGTCGCCCTGCACGTGGGCACGGTGCCTGACGGAGCTGCGGGATGAGCCTCGTCGCCTCGGAGCACCAGCAGTACGTCGAGCGCGTCGAGCGGCGGCTGGAGGCGGCCGTGGCGGCCGAGCCCGGAGTCGTGGCCGATGCCGGCGCCCGCACGCTTGCCGCCGGCGGCAAGCGGCTGCGCCCGCTGCTGGTCTCGCTGTGCGCCCCGCGGGAGGCGCGCGGTCGCGATCAGCTCGCGGCTGCCGGCTGCGCCGTCGAGCTGGTGCACATGGCGACGCTGGTGCACGACGACGTGCTCGACGCGACGCCGCTTCGGCGCGGCCGCCCCACCGTGTGGCACAGCGACGGACGCGAGCGGGCGACCGCCACCGGCGACTACCTGTTCGCGAGGGCGTTCGCCGAGCTGGCCTCGACCGGCGACATCGCGGCCGTCACGATCCTGTCCGACGCCTGTCTGGCGCTGGCACGCGGCGAGATCCTGCAGCGGGCGCAGACCGGCGATCCCTCGACCACCGTGGCCGCATACCTCGAGCGCTGCACGCTCAAGACCGGCCGGCTTTTCTCGGCCGCGGCGATGCTGGGCGCGCGGTTCGGCGGGCTCGACCGCGCCCAGGGCGAGGCGCTGGGCCGCTTCGCCGAGTCGCTCGGGCTTGCGTTCCAGATCGCCGACGACGTGCTCGACTGCGACGGCAACCCGGACACGACCGGCAAGCCGCTGGGCACCGACCTGCTGGACGGCACCGTCACGCTGCCGCTGATCCTGGCCGGCGAGCGCGACCCGGCCGTACGTGCCGTGATCGCGACCGGCGCGGCGCCCGACGACGTGCTGCCGACGCTCGCCCGCGTGGTCGCGAGCGGCGCCGTCTCGGACGCTCGCGGCGAGGCCCGGCGGCTGGCCGCGGTCGCTCGGGACGAGCTCGACGCGGTCTCCGCCTCCGTCGACCACGACGCCCTCCGCGAGGCCGTGACGATGGCGGTCGAGCGCAGCTCGTAGGCGCGTTCGAGCAGCACCCAACGTCGCGGCTCGATGGTGCCAGGCACCGCGTTCCGCGTTGCCAGGCACCGACCTAAGCCGTGAACGTGCGGTGATACGCCGCGCCCGAGAGCCACGCACGTTGCGCGCGGCCGTCGATCACGGTGTCGAACCAGAGCCGCTCCGGCGACCACGGCTGTTCACCGGCACGGAAGCGGCCGTCGTCGAGCGGGGTCAGCGGACGGCGAACCTCATCGACCGCATCGGCCTCGAGCAGCAACCGCCCGCCGTTTGCGATCACGCGGAAGTTGGTCAGCCAGGAGTTGTGCGAGCGGTAGTGCCCCAGAAACGCCCGCCACTCCTCCGGGCACGAGCCGTCGTCCCGCAGCGACGGGGCGGGTTCGTAGCCGAACGGCTGCGGCTGCTCTCCCCGGGCCAGCGCCAACGCGGCCTGCGCCAGCGCCTCGCTGCCAGCGACGCCGGACACCATCGCCACCGCGCCGATCCCATCGCCGCCCGCCCACAGCTTCGAGTAGTGGCCGATCATGCCGCCGCCGTGCCCGATGCCGTCCGCCGCGATCGCCAGCCCGTATCCGTAGTGCTCGCGTGCGCCGTCCTGGTCATCCTCGACATGCGGCGTGCACATCGCCGCCCAGCTCTGCTCGCTCAGCAGCCGCCGGTCGCGGTTCATGATCGCGCGCAGGTAGACGGCCAGATCACCTGCGGTGCAACAGACGCAGCCGTCCGCCTCCGCGCTGTCGATCCAGGTGGCCGGCACCAGGCCGTGCTGCTTGCTCCACGGCCGGTCGTCGTAGCCCCCGACGTACGCCTGGGCGAGACGGGGCCGCATCTCCTGCACGATCCACGGCTCGGATTCGCGCATCTCGAGCCGATCGAGGATCCGCTCCCGGACGAGCTGCGGGTACCCGTTGCCGGTGATCGTCTCGAGCGCCCACCCGATCACGCGGTAGCCCACGTTCGAGTACCACAGGTGCTCGCCGGGCGCGAAGCCGACCTCGGTCTCGGCCAGCGAGACGACGTCATAGTTGCTGCCGGTCGCCACCTCCGCGCCCATGATCAGGCCGGCCGAGTGGGTGAGGAGATGATGCAGCGTGATCGGGCCGTGGTTGGAGCCGACCGAGAACCAGGGCAGCACGTCGGTCACCGGCGCGTGCAGGTCGAGCCGGCCCTCCTCCACCAGCTGCAACGTGACGATGGCCGTGAACGACTTGCCAATCGAGCCGATCTGGAACATCGTGCCTTCGCCGGCGGCGCCGTAGCTGCGCACGACCAGCGTTTGCTCGCGGTCGGTGACCGCCACCGCCATCGCAGCCGCCGTCCCCGCCTCCAGCATCGTTCTCGCGAACTCGTCCAGGCGGTCTGCAAGGTCTCGCGGCATCGGCACAGCCTACCGAGCCGCATCGGTAGACTGCGAGGCGCATGGCCACCGCTGCCCGCCTCGACACGTTGGCTCCGATCCGCGAGAAGGTTCTCGCCGGACAGCGACTCGACTTCGATGACGGCGTCGCGCTGCTCGAGTCGGATGATCTCACCGGCCTGGGCGAGCTGGCCGACAGCGCTCGCCGGCTGCGGGGCGGAGGCGACGAGGTGTTCTTCGTCAACAACCTGTACCTGAACTTCACCAACGTGTGCCGGGTGAAGTGCAAGTTCTGCGCCTTCGCCATGACCGGCAAGCAGCCGCAGGCCTACACGTGGGAGATCGACGAGCTCGTCCAGCATGCGGTCGACGTGCACGAGCGTGAGCAGTACTCCGAGATCCACATGGTGGGTGGCGAGAACCCGCACCTCGAGTACAGCTACTACGTCGATCTCACGCGGTCGCTGCACGAGGCGCTGCCGGACGTGCACCTGAAGCTGTTCACGGCCACCGAGATCCACCACATGCACAAGCTGTCGGGCAAGCCGCGCGAGCAGATCCTGGCCGACCTCATGGAGGCCGGCCTGGGATCGCTGCCGGGCGGTGGCGCCGAGGTGTTCGCCGACCGGGTGCGGCGGCTGATCGCCCCCGGCAAGGAGCATCCCGACAACTGGATCGCCACCCATCGCGCCGCACACGGGATGGGCATGCCGACCCACTGCACGATGCTCTACGGGCACGTCGAGAACTACGAGGAGCGGGTCGATCACTGGCTGCGGCTGCGCGACCTGCAGGACGAGACGGGCGGCTTCCTGGCCTTCATCCCGCTTCCGTTTCACCCCGAGAACACCGTCTTCGAGCGGCGCGGCTGGCGCTTCTCGACCGGCTATGACGACCTCAA
>JAWVEC010000237.1:0-4690 GCA_033856975.1 Gaiellales bacterium | reverse complement strand
AGGACGGCATGTGCAGTGCGTCGACACGGCGCAGGTTCTCGGCCAGCAGGCCCATGCCGATGCCGTGACCACGGCTGTCTTCGTGCGTGCCCAGCAGCGAGAGGTAGAAGTGCGGCCGATCGGTGGGGCGGGCCTGCTCGAACAGCTCCAGCGTCTCCAGCACGACATCCGCCCCGGGACCCAGCTCGTCCTGGATCAGGCGTTCGAACGGGCGGTGCTCGTACGAGGCCATCTCCTCGCCGCCGGGCGGGATCCAGACGCTGACCGACTCGCCGCCGCTGCTGATCAGCACCCAGGGGTAGCGGGTGGCGCTGCGCGCCATGAACCCGAGCACGGCGCCCGCCATGGCGCGGCGGTCGCCCTCCCCGAACAGCGGGCCCCAGGTGGGATCGTCCCAGAACGAGGTGGCCATGATGTCCGTGATCCGGTCGCGGTCGGCCGCCGTACTGACTCGGGCCGTGACCGCCGGCGGCTCTTGGTACGGGAGCATTAGGCGGCAATATAGCCGCCATTCCTCGGCCAATTTTCGCGGCGCACAAAACGGTTCGCGAATGTGAGAGACTTTTGCCACAAACTTTTGATCGGGGGTCAGACATGAGCACCGACACCGTTACCGGCGCCGCGCGACAGCAGCTGTCAGGTCTCACCGGCGAGCTGATCGGGCCGGGCGACAGCGGCTACGACGAGGCACGCAAGCTCTACAACGGGATGATCGACCGTCACCCGGCGCTGATCGTGCGCTGCGCCACGCCTGCCGATGTGGCGGCCGTGATCGGCTTCGCACGCACTCACGGCTCGCTGCTGGCGGTGCGCGGCGGCGGTCACAACGGCGGCGGCCTCGGCAGCTGCGATGACGGCGTCGTGATCGACCTCTCGCCGATGCGCCAGATCGACGTCGACGCTGGCAACAAGACGGTGCGGGTGGGCGGCGGCTGCACCTGGGCCGAGGTCGATAGCGCCACCCATGAGGTGGGCATGGCCACGCCCTGCGGCATCATCGGGACGACCGGCGTCGGCGGCCTCACCCTGGGCGGCGGCATCGGCCACATCGCCCGCAAGCACGGGCTCAGCATCGACAGCCTGCTGGAGGCCGAGCTGGTGCTGGCGGACGGCTCGATCGTGCGCGCAAACGCCGACGAGAACGCCGACCTCTTCTGGGCGATCCGCGGCGGCGGCGGCAACTTCGGCGTCGTCACATCATTCCTGTTTCGGATGCACCCGGTCAGCATGGTGCAGGCCGGTCCCACCTTCTGGCCACTCGAGGAGAGCGCTGACGTGCTGCGGGCCTATGCGTCGTTCATCCCCTCCGCTCCGCGCGAGCTGAACGGCTTCTTCGCGTTCGCGACGGTGCCGCCGGTGCCGGCCTTCCCCGAGGAGCTGCACGGTCGCAAGGTGTGCGGCATCGTCTGGTGCCACACCGGGACGGCGGACGAGGCCGCTGAGGCGATGGCGCCGATGCTCGCGGTCGGCACGCCGCTGCTGCACGGCGTGGGCGAGATGCCCTACCCGGCGCTGCAGGGCTTCTTCGATCCGCTCTACCCAAGCGGCCTCCAGTGGTACTGGCGGGCGGACTTCGTGCGCGAGATGCCGGAGCAGGCGATCGCGCAGCACGTCGAGTTCGGTGAGCGGATGCCGGCCGGCCACTCGACCATGCATCTGTACCCGATCGACGGTGCGGTACACGATGTGGGATCGTCGGATACGGCCTTCAGCTACCGCGACGTGCTGTGGGCGGAGGTGATCGTGGGCGTCGACCCGGATCCGGCCAACGCCGAGGCGATCACGCAGTGGACGGTCGACTACTGGAACGCGACCCACCCCTTCTCGGCCGGCGGTGCGTACGTCAACTTCATGATGGACGAGGGCCAGGAGCGGGTGAAGGCGACCTATGGAGCCAACTACGACCGGCTGACCCGGGTCAAGGCAATGTACGACCCGGACAACCTGTTCCGGGTCAACCAGAACATCCGCCCTGCCTGAGCTACCGTGCGGCGGTGCGCCGAGAGCTGCCCGAAGGCTATGAGCTTGACGATGATGCCGGGCGCGTCGATATCGACGCCGTGCATCGCTTTCTCGCGCTGGAGTCGTACTGGGCGGCCGGACGGCCGCGCGGGACGGTCGAGCGGCTGGTTGGTGAGGCGTCGCGCGTGGTCGGCCTCTACCACGATGGCCTGCAGGTCGGGTTCTGCCGGGCCGTCTCCGATCAGGTGTCATTCGCCTACCTGGCCGATGTGTACGTGCTCGCCGAGCACCGCGGCCGGGGACTGGGGGAGGCGCTGGTGCGCGAGATGGTGGAGCAGGCGGGATGGAGCGTGCGCTGGCTGCTGCACACGGGAGACGGTCACGGGCTGTACCGGCGGTTCGGCTTCGGCGACCCCAGCCCGCGCGTGATGGAGCGCTCGACCTGAGCGTTGGAGCCTATCCCGGGATAGGCTCTCAGTCGTCGTCGCGGCGGTGCAGCCCGGCCCGCCACGCGTACGTATCGCGGCGCGACGGGAAGAAGTCGGGCCAGTCCTTCGCCATCAGCCACAGCGAGGCGGCGCCGACCGCGAGCAGCAGCCGCCGGTTCGCGTCGCCGTCGAGCAGCGCGGCGGCCACCACCGCGGCCGCGATGCCGCTGCCGGCGAAGCACTCGTGCACGCGCAGCCCCGCGACGTAGACGCGAGGGCCGAGCGGGTGGCGGACGATCGAGAGCGGAGTGCGGGCCATCCCCCCATTATCGGCACGGGCGGTCAGAGCTTGCGCCGGTCCGTTACTTGAGCTTGCTGTTGTCCATCCGCTCCGCGATCCGCGCGTGGATCCGTTCCGCAACCAGTGGCATGTGGGACGTCATCGATGCGAACTCGGGTCGCCCCATCACCATCAGCCGCATCGGGCTGGTGGCGCGCACGGATGCGCTGCGGCGCGGCTGTTCGATCAGCGCGATCTCGCCGAAGAAGTCTCCCGCCTTCAGGTCGGCGAGATGGACGTCGCCGTCCATCACCTCGGCGTTGCCGTCGAGGATGACGAAGAACTCGTAGCCGAAGCCGTCACGCCGGATCAGGTGATGGCCGGTGTCGACCTCGATCTCGTCGGCCCAGTGCGCCACGCGCTCCCGCTCCTCAGGCGACAGCTGGGCGAACAGCTCAAGGGCGCTCAACTGATTCGCGTCCATGCCGCGATCTTATAGCAATCGCGCGCGGCGCTGGAATATGCGGGCGATATCCGACACCGACACCAGCCCCACCAGCCGTTCGCCCTCGATCACGAGGCCGCGTTGCAGGTCGCTGCCGGCCAGCATGCCGATCGCCTCGCCCAGCGGTGTTTGCTCCTTGAGCATCACCACGTCGGACAGCGGCACCATCGCCTGCTCGATCCGGGTCGCGTCCCATTTCGCTCGCGGCACGCCGGCGACGCGGCCAAACGGCAGCAGTCCCACCACCCGCTCGCCGTCGAACACGGGGTAGGTGGTGTGGCGCTGCGACCAGACGATCTCGTCGAAGAAGGCGGACAGCGTGAGCGTCGGCAGCACGCAGATCGGGTCGCGCTCGATCACGTCCGCCACCGTCAGCCCCTCGAGCGCGTCTCGCACCGTCTCGCTGCGCGACTCGCCGGTGGCGGCGCCCAGCAGGAACCAGCCCATCACCGACAGCCACAGACCCTCGATCCGGCCCTGCGACCCGATCAGGAAGATGCCGGCGCCGATCAGCAGGAACCCGAAGCCGCGTCCGATCCGAGCCGAGACCTCTGTTGCCTGGCGGCGGTTGCCGCGCCACGCCCACAGCACCGCGTGCAGGATCCGGCCGCCGTCCAGCGGGTAGGCCGGGATCAGGTTGAACGCGAGCAGCAGCAGGCTCGGCACCCCCAGCCAGAAGAGCACTCCGTCAACGGCGCCCGGCAGCGAGAGCAGCCACGCCGCCAGCAGCGATCCGCCGCCGATCACGAGCGTGACGGCAGGCCCGGCGACCGCCACCCGCAGCTCGACGCCGGCGCTGGGAAACTCGCCCGTAAACCGTGCCACGCCCCCGAACAGCCACAGCGTGATGCCCTCGATCGGGATGCCCTCGCGGCGGGCACGGATTGCGTGGCCGAGCTCGTGCAGCAGCAGGGCGGTAAAGAACAGCGCCCCCTCGGCGGCGGCCATCGCCACGTACACGCCGTTCGACAGTCCCGGGTTGTAGCCCGGGAAGATGTCGGCCGCATACGTCCAGATGATCAGCACGAACACCGGCAGCCACGTCCAGCTGGCGCCGATCGGGATGCCCGCGATGCGCCCGAACGAGATGCTTTGTCGCATGCCGGAAGTGTAGGTGGAGACGCTGTGGGGAGCCGGTGTCCGGCTACCGGCGGCCGTCGCCGAACTCGTCCAGCAGCACCTGGATCTCGCACACTGCACGGAATCCCAGCCGCTCCAGGATCGGCAGCGACATACGGCCGGCCTGTGTGATCAGCACCGGCGTTCCGGCCGCCACGGCATCGTCCCAGCGGGCCCGCACCAGCGCCCGGTACGCGCCGCGGCCGCGTGCCTCGGGCAGCGTTGAGCCGGCGTTCAGCACCACGCCGTGCGGCGTGAAGCTGGCGCTGCCGGTGGCGACGTCCACACCGTCGATGCGCGCAAGGTAGCGGCGCGACTGGCCGCGGCCGTGGCTGTCCGCGATCTGCTCGTCGCTGGGCTCGGGCATGCCGAAGCAGCGGTGGGCGATCCGCTCGC
>JAWVEC010000236.1:0-6452 GCA_033856975.1 Gaiellales bacterium | reverse complement strand
GATGACCTCGCTGATCTTCCAGACGTGGTCGGTGAGGCCCGCGGCCATTGCCGGTGTTGTCTTGCCCTCTAGGCTCTGGTGGGGGCGGCAGTAGTTGTAGTGCATGAAGTGGAGGCTGACGGCGGCGGTCAGGTTCTCGACCTTCTTGGAGAAGGCATTGGTCAGCCGCGTGAAGCGCCGCATCGACATGCGCATGGTGAGATTCTGCCGCTCCACGTAGCTGGTGGAGATGTGCTCGGGGTCTGGATCGCCGCTGACCCTACGTGCCGAGATTGAGAGGCACTTGGCAGGGCTGTAGCGGCGCTGCGGCTCGGGATCCTCCCCGTAGGTCTTGAAAAGTTGCGCGTAGTCCACATCGCCTTCAAACGCCGATCCGACTGCCCCGGTGTAGAGCGTGTACTGATCCCTGGTCAGCTGGACGCGATTCCGGAGTCGGCTGGCAAGGTCATGGATGAAGTCGTGGGCGGTCGCGCTGTCGCGGCTCCCGACGCGGTAGCTCGGCACTAGTTTTGTATCGGCGCAGATCGCCGTCCACGTCCAAACATCGCCATAGCCGAACTCGCCGCGCTTGCCCTCAGGCACGTTCTTGGCCTTCGTCCTAACAAACTCCTTACCAAAACGTCCCCCATCTGGTGGATTCCAGCCTGGCAACACGCTGGTAGTTTGGATCCAGGTGTAGGTGGCGGCCCCCGTGCCGTCATCGGATTGGGGTCTGAAAGGATGCGGATACGAGGCAGACGGACAGCCTTTTGCCCGGGAGCCGAGCCGCAGCGGTTGCTCGACCTGCAGCTCGCGGTCACGAGCTCGCTGACGGACGCGGGCACGCCCGCCGGTGCCGGTGCCCGCATGCTGGAGCAGATCTGGCGCGGTCTGGAGCTGGATCACGGCATCCTGTGGTGGGTCGATCGGGATGCGCAGGCGCTGGTACGGGCCGATACCCGGCCCGCGGCCGGCAGGTCGGCGCCGCGCCCGGATCTTGCCGAGGCCGCATGGCGGACGGGAGCGGTGTCGTGGTCGCCCGAGGGCGGCGTGGCGGTGCCGGTGGCGGCGGCCGGCCGCGTGCTGGGCGTGCTCGAGTGCCGGCACGCGAGCCTGCGAGAGCCCGACCGCGTCCTGGGTGAGCTGTTGCAGGCGTTCGGGCGGCAGCTGGGCGACGTGGTCGCGCGGCTCGAGTCGCAGCGGGCGGCGCTCTCGACCGAGGCGCGCCGGCGGGCCGTGTTGGAAGCAGCGCCGGACCCCGTCATCAGCGTCGATGGGGAGGGCCGCATCAGCGAGTTCAACCCGGCGGCCGGAGTCGCCTTCGGCCTCGCCCGCGATGACGCCCTGGGGCGGCCGGTCACGGATCTGGTGCCCGAACGGCTGCGCGAGCGGCACCTGGACGGCTTCCGCCGCTGCCTGGACGGAGCGGAGCCGGGGATCCTCGGCCGGCGGTTCGAGTCGGTGGCGCTGCGCGCGGACGGCAGCGAGTTTCCGGTCGAGCTGACGGTCACGCGCTCCGATCCGCTCGGGTCGCCCGCGTTCACCGGCTACCTGCGCGACCTGTCCGGAGACCGGCGCGCCGATCGCGCGATGCGCGATCTGGCCGCGATCGTCGAGTCGAGCCAGGACGCGATCCTGAGCACGACGCTGGACGGCGTGATATTGACCTGGAACCGCGGAGCCGAGAGCCTGTACGGCTACACGTCCCAGGAGGCGGTCGGCCGATCGGTCGCGATGCTGGCAGCGTCCGGCCAGGTGGAGGAGATGTCGCGCACGATCGAGCGTGTGCGAGCGGGCGAGTCGGAGACGCAGGTGGACGTGCTGCGGCGGCGCAAGGACGGCTCCACCGTGGACGTCGAGCTGACCGTGTCGCCGGTCGTGGGCGGCGATGGCGGCATCGTCGGCGCGTCGGTGATCGCGCGCGACATGACGCTGCAGCGCCGCGCGCAGGAGCAGATCGCATACCTCGCGTTCCATGACCAGCTGACCGGACTGCCCAACCGGTCGCTGTTCTACCAGCACCTCGAGCTGGCGATCGCGCGCGCCGATCGCGGACGCCTCGGCGTGGCGGTGCTGTTCGTCGATCTGGACAACTTCAAGCTGATCAACGACAGCTTCGGCCACCTGGCCGGGGATGCCCTGCTGCAGGACTTCGCGACCCGGCTGCGGGCGGTGACGCGCGCCACCGACACGGTCGCTCGCCAGGGCGGGGACGAGTTCCTGGTGCTGGTGCCGGATCTCGAGCTCAGCTCCGGGCCGGGCATCGAGCCAAACGCGCTCGAGGTGGTGCAATCGATCGAGGCCAAGGTGCGGAGCGTGCTGGAGACGCCGTTCGACGTCGCCGGCACGCCGATCCATGTCGGGCTCAGCGTCGGCGTCAGCATCTATCCGATCGATGCCCGCGACCGCGACCAGCTGCTGCGAAACGCCGACACGGCCATGTACGTCGGCAAGGGTCTGGCGGACGACGCCTCGCCGGGGCTGGAACAGGCCGGCTCGCGCGGCCGGCTGGCGCTGATCGGACGGCTGCGCGGCGCGGTCGAGCACGACCAGTTCGAGCTGCGCTACCAGCCGATCGTGGAGCTGGCCAGCGGCAACATGGTCGGCGCCGAGGCGCTGCTTCGCTGGCGCGACCCCGTCCGCGGCCTGGTCGCACCGGGCGAGTTCATCCCGCTGGCCGAGCGGTCGGGAATGATCAAGCCGATCACGCACTGGGTGATCGAGCACGCCTGCCGCCAGGCGCGGGAGTGGAGCGATCACGCGCTCGACCTGGTCGTCACCTTCAACCTGCCGCCCTCCCTGTGGGGGCCGGAGATCATCGAGACGCTGATCGCGGCCACGCACAGGGCCGGCGTCGAGCCGCATCGGATGATGATCGAGATCACCGAGTCGACGGCGATGGTGCAGCCGGGCCGCGCCCGGCAGACGCTGGACGCGCTGCGGGAGCACGGCGTGCGGCTGGCGATCGACGACTTCGGCACCGGCTACTCCTCGCTGGGGCGGCTCCACCAGCTGCCGGTCAGCACGCTCAAGATCGACCGCTCGTTCGTCCATGCCCTGCCGCACGACGCCGGCGCGGCGGCGATCGTCGACACCATCATCCAGCTCTCCCACAGCCTTGGCGTCCAACCGCTGGCCGAGGGCATCGAGTCCGAGCAGCAGCTGCGATTCCTGATCGAGCACGGCTGCGACCTGGGACAGGGCTTCCTGCTCGGCCGGCCGATGGTGGCCGACCGGATCGAGGCGCTCGCGTACTGACCCTCGCCGGCCTCGGCCGCTCAGACTCCCCAGGGGTCGGTGACGAGCGCACGTTCGAAGGCGGCTCGGTCATGCACGGGCTCGCCGTGCGACACGATCACGATCTCGAACGGCAGCTCGAGCAGCTGGCGCAGCGCCGGCAGGGCGCGCTGCTCGTGCCACGGCGTCGCCCACACCCGCAGGACGCCCTCCGGGGCGGTCAGCGCATCGGCGAACACGAGGGCTCGCTGCTCGGGCAGCCAGATCGGCGTCTCAGCGCGGCCCCGGCCGTCGTACAGCGCCACCAAGCCGCCGGGCAGCGTCGCTCCGGGGTCGATCGGCTCCAGCTCTGTGTCCGGGATGTCGTCGCGCCAGAACAGGCTGGGCCCGAAGGCACGCGCGTGGTAGCGGCTCACGAACAGGTCGACGTGCCGGACGTGATCGGGTTTGAGCACCACCGCCATGGTCGGAGGGCGCGCATCCAGCCGCTCCCACACCGGCGAGTCCGGCGGCGGAGCGAGCGGGTCGAGCACCGCCACCTCTCCCCGCGACTCGACGCAGGTCGACGTGATCAGCTGCGGCCAGTCGCGCTCCGGCCTCCAGTCGGGATGCTCGAGCTGCCACACCCAGAGGCCGCTGCTGACGTCGCGCGGAACGCTCATCGCCCCACCGCCGCCGCCAGCGCGGTCTTGTCGCCTCCGACGCCGCCCATCCTGGCCGGGAGCACACGCAGAGCGACGGCCGCTCCGCACGCCGACGAGACGGCTGCGGTCAGCCACATGGCGTCATATCCGGCCACCTGTGCCACCGCACCGGCGAGCGGAGAGGCAAGCGCGCCACAGCCGAACACGATCGTCGAGGCCACGCCGACGGCGCGGCCGGCCCGCCGCGGGCCGACCATCTCGCCCGCGGTCACGTACAGCACGCCGTTCCAGCCGAACGCGCCGAATCCCATCACCGCCGTGACCGCGATCGCAGCGGCCACTCCGGCGTGAAGCGCGACCGGGAGCGCCAGGGCGGCGACGGCGGCGACCAGGCCGCACTCGCCGATGGTGCGGGCGCGACGGGTGCCGCCCGACCGGTCGGCGATCCGGCCCCAGAGCAGCCGTGAGGCGGCGGCGGCCAGGTTGACAACCACGAACAGCGCGCCGGCCTCGGCTCGGCCCAGCCCCGCATCGCGGGCGGCGGGAACGATGTAGGTCAGTGTTGCCGCGAGCGAGAACACGTACAGCAGTCCCACCACCAGAAGCGGCCGCATGCCGGGCGCGGTCAGCGCACCGTCCAGGCGCAGGCCGCGCGACTCGCCGCCGCCGCCGGGGGACAGGGCGGCGAACCAGACCGCGGTCGCCGCCGTCAGCCCGGCGGCGCTCAGCAGCGCCAGCCGGACACCGCCCGCATCCACCAGCAGCGGCAGCGCCGCCGCGCCGATCGTGCCTCCCAAGGGCACCGCCAGCTGGCGCCAGCCCAGCGCCACGCCCCGCTTCGCTGGGGGGAACTCGCGCAGCAGGCTGCTCATGCCGGCCACCGGCACCGCCGCCGAGCCGATGCCGGCCACGAAGATGGCGGCCGCGAACAGCCGCACGTCGCCGGCCAGGGCGGCCACCAGGTATGCGAGCAGGTTGAGCGCGGCGCCGCCCAGCAGCACCGGCCGGGCGCCGAACCGGTCGACCAGGATTCCGGTCGGGATCAGGGCGACGGCCGAGCCCAGCCCGACGGCCGCGAACACGGCGCCGAACCCCGCCGGCCCGAGATCGAACTGGGTGCGCACCTCGAGGCCGATCGCAGGCAGCCCGAACTGCACCACCGAGACGGCTGCCTGGGCGACCACGGCGAGTATCAGCGTGGTGCGGGCGTGCCGGTTCATGGCCGCACCGTAACGCCACCAGTGCTCCCGACCCGGCACTAGGATCTGGTTCATGGTGCGCCTGGATCGGATCTACACGCGGGGCGGTGACAGCGGCGAGACGTCGCTGGGCGACGGCGCGCGCGTCTCCAAGGACTCGCCTCGGATCTGGGCCTACGGCACCGTCGATGAGACCGGCGCCGCCGTGGGGGTCGCGGTCGCCTGCGGCCTCGAGCCGGCGGTCGCCGAGCTGCTGCGAGGCGTGCAGAACGACCTGTTCGACGTCGGTGCCGATCTCTCGGTGCCGGCCGACACCGATCGCGGCCGCGGCAAGTCGAGGCTGAGGATCGAGCAGCGCCACGTCACCTCGCTGGAGCGGGCCTGCGACGCCTACAGCGAGCGGCTCGAGCCGCTGACCAGCTTCGTGCTGTCCGGCGGCACGCCGCAGTCGGCGGCGCTGCACGTGGCGCGAACAACCTGCCGCCGGGCCGAGCGGCTGGCGGTCGCGCTGGCGGCCGCCGAGCCGGTGAACCCGCACGCCCTGTCGTACCTGAACCGGCTCAGCGACCTGCTCTTCATCCTCGCCCGCGTCCACAACGACGAGGGGCGGGGCGACGTGCTGTGGCAGCCGGGCGGCCCGCCCGGGTAAACCGTTCTCAAGCTTCGCCTGCCGCCGTCCGACAATCAGGTATGCGTTTCCTGCGCCGACGATTGCTGGTGCTGCCGCTGGTGCTGCTGGCGGCTCCGCTGTGGCGGCACTTCCATCCCACCGACACGTGGCTGGAGGGCAAGGTGCGCGACGAGGCCAACAAGGAGCTCGCTCCCGTCAAGGCGACGGACGTGCACTGCGACGTGCACGGCTCGATCGGCGACTGCACGATCACGACCTCCAACGGGCACACGCTGACCGTGCATGTCACCCGCAGCGGTGACACCTGGACGCCGCAGCGCGCCGTTCTGGTTTCGTAGCCGGCCGCCCGCTGGGTATATCCTGCTCGGCAATGGCCACCGCTCGCGTCCCCGATCCGGACGGCACGCACGAGCCCGAGCGATCGACCATCTCGGGCATCCCCTACGCGCCGGTCTACACGCCCGAGACGTCGCCGATCGACTATCAGCGCGACCTTGGCGACCCGGGGCAGTTCCCCTACACGCGCGGCATCCACGCGTCGATGTACCGCGGCAAGCTGTGGACGATGCGGCAGTTCGCCGGCTTCGGCACGGCCTCGGAGACCAACGCGCGCTTCAAGTTCCTCATCTCCCAGGGCACCACCGGGTTGAGCACCGCCTTCGATTTCCCCACGCTGCAGGGTTACGACTCCGACCACGAGTTCTCCCAAGGCGAGGTCGGCAAGGTCGGAGTCGCCATCGATTCGCAGAAGGACATGGAGAC
>JAWVEC010000235.1:0-8341 GCA_033856975.1 Gaiellales bacterium | reverse complement strand
AGCAGGGTGACCGGATCGTGCTCCAAAACGGACTGCTACGGGCCGAGTTCGACCGCGGCGGACGGCTGCTCTCGCTGGTGCATGCGGCCAGCGGCCGCGAGGCGCTGGCCGGCGACGGCAACGTGCTGCAGGTCTACGACGACCGGCCGACCGCATACGACGCCTGGGATGTCGACCCGTTCCACCTCGAGACGGTCAGGGACTGCGCGCCGGCGGATTCGTGCCAGGTGGCTGCGTCCGGCGGGCTGCGGGCCGAGGTCGTGTTCGAGTACCGCGTCGGCGCCGCCAGCACGATCCGCCAGACCGTGCGGCTGGACGCCGGCTCGCCGCGGCTCGAGTTCCACTGCCAGGCCGAGTGGCACGAGCGACACACGATGCTGAAGGTGCTGTTCCCGGTGGCGGTGCGCAGCGCGAACGCCACATATCAGATGCAGTTCGGCCACAGCGAGCGGCCGACCCACTTCTCGACCAGCCACGACCTCGCCCGCTATGAGGTGCCCGGCCACCGCTTCGCCGACCTATCCGAGCATGGCTTCGGCGTGGCGCTGCTGAGCGACTGCAAGTACGGCTACTCGACCCATGGCGGCGAGATGCGGCTCAGCCTGCTGCGCTCGCCGACCGTGCCCGACCCCGAGGCGGACATCGGCAGCCACCGCTTCGCCTACGCCGTGATGCCGCACGCCGGCGGCTGGCGCGAGGCCGGGGTGGTGGCCGAGGCGGCCCGCTTCGAGACGCCGCTTCGCTGGCTGCCCGGCGTCGTCGAGCCGCGCTCGCTGTTTCGCCTCGACGATCCCAACCTGGTGCTGGACACGGTCAAGCGGGCCGAGGACTCGGATGCGCTGGTGCTGCGGTGCTACGAGGCGCACGGCGCTCGCGGCGTGGCGCGGCTACGCCCAGGGATGCCCTTTGGCGAGGTGGTGGAGTGCAACCTGCTGGAGGACGCGGGCGCGCCGCTCGCGGTCGAGGACGGCGAGATCGTCGTGCCCTACGGGCCGCATCAGATCGTCACCCTGCTGTTGCGGTGATGGCCGGCCTGCGCCGGGCGACACGCCCGTGCATAGGCGAACGTCAGTCGCGGCTCGATGGTGCCAGGCACCGCGTTCCGCGTTGCCTGGCACCGATTACGCGCGAGTGCAACCGTGCCAGGCAACGGCCGAAGGGCCGGTGCCTGGCACGATCGAGCAAGCAGCGAACGCCCGCTTGACGCCGGGCGAAGCGCACGTGCGCAGGCGATCGTCAGTCGTGGCACCGTGCCCTCAACCGATCGCGGTGCCGCTCTCCGGGTCGAAGAAGTAGAGCCGGTTGAGGTCGACCGCCAGCTGCGCGTCCTGGCCCGCCTCGAGCTCGACGCGGCGCTCGAGCCGGACGGTCAGCGGCGTCTCGACCCCGGCGTCGAGGTAGACGACCAGCTCTGAGCCGAGCGACTCCACCCGGTCGACGGTGACGTTGGCGAGGCCGTCGCCGCGCTCGGCCGCCGCGAAATCCTCGGGCCGGATGCCGAGCGTGACCTTGCGGCCGGCATATCCGGCCAGGCCGGGCCGCGACTCGGTCACCCGCGGCGGCACCGTCAGCTGTGTCGTCCCGAAGCTGACAACGAGGTCGCCGTGCTTGTCGCTGAGGTCAGCCGGCAGCAGGTTCATCGCCGGCGAGCCGATGAAGCCGGCCACGAACGAGTTCACCGGCCGGTCGTAGACCTCGTCCGGCGTGCCCAGCTGCTGGAGCACGCCGTCACGCAGGATCGCGACCCGATCGCCCATCGTCATCGCCTCGGTCTGGTCGTGCGTGACGTACAGCGTGGGCGCCGCGATCCGGCGCTGGACGCGGATGATCTCGCCGCGCATCTCGACCCGCAGCTTGGCGTCGAGGTTGGACAGCGGCTCGTCCATCAGGAACGCGGCCGGCTCGCGCACGATCGCGCGGCCCATCGCCACCCGCTGCCGCTGGCCGCCCGAGAGCTGGCGCGGCTTTCGGTTGAGCAGGTCGGTCAGGCCCAGCATCGCCGCGGCCTCGTCCACCCGCCGCCGGATCTCCTGCTTCGGCACCCGCGACATCTTGAGGCCGAAGCCCATGTTGGCGCGCACCGACATGTGCGCGTAGAGGGCGTAGTTCTGGAACACCATCGCGATGTCACGGTCACGTGGCGGCAGCCTGGTGACGACTCGGTCGCCGATCCGGATCTCGCCGCTGGTCACCGGCTCAAGCCCGGCCACCATCCGAAGCGCCGTCGTCTTGCCGCAGCCCGAGGGGCCGACCAGCACCAGGAACTCGCCCGGCTCCACCTCGAGGCTGAGGTCGTCAACCGCCAGCACGCCGCCGGGGAAGCGCTTGGTCACAGACTCGAGGCTGATCGTACCGCTCACGACGAGCCCGCCAGCATGCCGGTGATGCGCTTGTTCAGAGCCAGCGCGAGCAGCGCCGGCGGGATCAGCGCCAGCACGCCCGCCGCGGCCAGGATCGGGTAGTTGGTGGTGTACTTGCCGACGTACTCGGTGATCTGCACCGTCACCGGCTTCGCGGTCATGGTCGACGTCAAGAGCAGCGGTATCAGGAACTCGCCCCACACCGACAGCACCAGGATCGCCGCCACGGCCGCGATGCCGGAGCTCATCTGCGGGATCACCACCCGCACGAACGCCTGCCAGCGGCGGCAGCCGTCGATCAGCGCGGCCTCCTCGGGCTCGGTCGGCATCTCGCGTACCTGCGTGTAGAGCAGCCAGGTCGCGAGCGGCGTCAACGTGGCCACGAACACCGCCACCAGGCCGCGCTTGGTGTCGATCAGGTGCGTCTCTGCCATCAGCTTGAAGAGGGCGATCACGACCACGAAGATGGGCACCACCAGCGTCCCCACCAGCAGCGCGAACAGGGCGCCGCCGAAGCGGAACCGCAGCCGCCCGAACGCGTAGGCAGCCATGGTCGCGAACACCAGGATCACCGCGGTCGAGACGAGCGCCAGCACGGTGCTGTTTCGCAGCGAGCGCAGGAACGTGCCGCTCTCGGTGACGGTGCCGCCTGCGCGCTGGTTGTTGGTTCCCTCCAGCAAGTTGCGGTAGGCCTTCAGCGTCGGGGCGTGCGGCACCAGCCGCTCCGGTGCCGCGTTCACCTCGCGCTGGGTCGAGATGCTGGTCGACACGCCGAGCACGATCGGGGCCACCGACCACAGCACGATCATCAGCACCGCGACCAGCTTCGCAACGCGCCATCCGGTTGACGTCATACCGTCGACCTCCGAAGCGCCAGCGCGTAGAGCACGCCGAACAGCGCCGTCGCGGCCGCGAGCAGGAAGGCGAGCGCGGTGCCGTGTGCGAAGTCGGCCTGGACGAACGTGGTGTTGTAGACCTGGATCAGGATCGAGCGGGTGTTGAGGGCGGTGCCGTTGAGCACGTAGATCTCGTCGAAGATGCTGATCGCAAGCAGCGTCCCCACCGTCAGCGCGATCGCCATCGAGGGGCGCAGCAGCGGCAGCGTGATGTGCCGGAACTGGCGCAGCGGCCCCGCCCCGTCGACCGATGAGGCGCTGTAGACCTCCTCCGGGATGCTCTGCAGCCCGGCCAGGAAGACGAGGCTGACCAGCGGCAGCACGCCCCACACGTGTACCAGCGTGATGTAGATGATCGCGCCCCGGCCGGAGGCCAGCCAGACGTGGGGGTGGCTGATCACGTGCAGCTGCAGCAGGACGCTGTTCAAAAATCCGTTGTCGGGTTGAAACACGCGCCGCCACAGCACGCCGGAGACGACCGAGGGCAGCGCCCAGGGCAGGATCAGGATCGCCAGCACGATTCCGCGGCCGCGGAACACGCGGTGCAGGGTGACGGCCACGAACAGCCCCAGCACCAGCTCCAGCGATACGGCCAGCAGCACATACTCGACCGTGTGGCGCATCGCATCGCGTGAGGTCGGATCGTTGATCACGTCGCGGTAGTTGCGCAGGCCGACGTAGCCGGGCTTCTCGCCGAACAGGAACCCGCCCGACTGGATGCTCTGCTGGAAGCCGTGCACCATCGGGTAGAGCACCAGCGCGATCACGGCCACCATCGCCGGTGCCGCCAGGATCCATCCCAGGATCTGCGTCTCGCGCCCGGAGCGGTCGCCGTCCGCCAGGTTCCATCGCAAGCGCAGCCGATCGATCAACGGTTACACCACTACTGCGTTCGCGCTGACGCCTTGTCGGCGAGCTGGTTGAGCGCGTCGGCCACGCTCATGTCGCCCTTGACCGCTGCGTTCAGGAGGCCCTGGGCGTCGGAGCTGAACTGCGAGTACCAGATCGGCGCTCCGGCCGGGAACAGCGGCCCCACGTGCGGCAGCTCCTGGTTGACGATGTCGCCGCCCTGCAGCTGGCCGGTGTCGGCGAGCTGCTTGAGCGTCGATGCGCCACACGGCAGGCTGCCCTGCGTCTTGTAGATCGCGATCGCGTTCGCGGGCTGCTCCCACCAGGCGATGAACGCGGCGGCGGCGGCCTTGTGCTTGGCCGTGACCGGGATCGAGAGGCCCTCGGGCAGTCCGAACGAGCCGCCCGGGCCGGTGACGCCCGGTACCAGGCCCATCGCCGCATCGCCGGCGATGCTGGACTGGCTGGGATCGTTGGCCGTCGGCATGTTGCCCGGCCCGGTGGCCAGCACCATGGCCGCCTTGCCGGAGGTGAAGTCGCTGAACGCGACGTCGTCGTTGAGCGAGACGGCGCCGGGCGAGACCCAGCCGTTCTTGACCGCGTCGACCTCCCACTGCAGCGCCTTGTAGCCGGCCGAGCTGGGATCCGCGAACACCGGCTGTTGGTTCGTGTCAAACAGCTGCCCGCCCTGCGCCAGCGTCAGCAGGTACCAAGGCGTGACGCCGCCCTCGGTGGCCGCCATCGGGATCGAGAGCGGGTACTGGACGCCGGAGGCCTTCAGCTTGTCGGCGTCCGTTCCCAGCTCGTCCAGCGTCTGCGGAAACGCGGTGATGCCCGCCTTCGCGAACATCTTCTTGTTGTACATCGAGACGCGGAAATCGTTTGAGTAGCAGGTGGCGTAGGTCTTTCCGCCCGAGACGAACGCGGCGTCGGTGCTCTTGAGATCGCTGAGCACGGAGGCCGGCAGCAGGGTGTCGAGCGGCTCGACCCACTTCGCGCCGGCGAACTGGCCGGTGAATGACCAGTCGAACTCGGCCACGTCGGCGATGTAGCTCTGGGCCTCGTTGGCAACCAGCAGCTTGTTGTGGGTCGCGTCCCAGCCGGTGACGACGTAGTTGACCTTGACACCGGTCTCGGCCGTGAACTGGTCGAGCAGGCTCTGCGGCATCTTGTAGGGCACCAGGACGGTGATCGTCTGGCCGCGGATCGATTCGCTGGAGCCGCCGGAGCTGCTGCCGCCGCCGGAGCTGCCACCGCAGGATGCGGCCACCGTTGCCAATCCGAGCACAGCCGTCACCAGCAGTGCAACATGCCGCCGTCCGTTCACAACGATCGCCCTCCCGCGGTTACCCGCTCGCGTCGGCGAACGGTTCGCCATACTACGAAACAGATGGTGGAAACACAAGAGCGAACGTCCATTGGCCATCCGCTCGATCCGCTCAGCGAGGGCGAGATCGCGGCCGCCACGCGGATCGTCCGTGCGGCTGAGCAGTTCGGCTCGCTGAGCCCCGACAGCCGATTCATCACGATCGCGCTGGCCGAGCCGGACAAGCGGGCCGTGCTCGATTGGTGCGAGGGCGGCCGGCGGCCCGACCGCGCGGCCGAGCTGGTGATCCTCGACCGTGGAGCGCAGGAGACCGTCGAGGCGCTGGTCTCGCTCGACCTGGGCACGGTCAGCTCGTGGCGGCGGCGCGACGACATCCAGCCGATGGCGGTGGTGTCGGAGCTGATGGAGGCCGAGGAGCTGGTGCGGCAGCATCCGGAGTTCCAGGCGGCGATGGCGAAGCGGGGCGTGACCGACTTCGAGACGGTGCAGGTCGACGCCTGGCCGGCCGGGCACTTCGGGCCGGCCGAGGAGACGGGGCAGCGCCTGTGCCGGGCGGTCGCGTTCATCAAGCCGCGTCCGGGCGACAGCGAGTGGGCGCATCCGGTCGACGGCGTGATCGCGCTGGTCGACCTGAACACGCTCGAGGTGCTGCGGGTCGACGATCACGGCGTGGTGCCGATTCCGCCCGAGAGCGGCAACTTCGACGCCGCCGCGGCCGCGCCGCTGCGCGACGACATCGCGGCGCTCGAGATCACGCAGCCCGATGGCCCTGGATTCGCGCTTGACGGCCGGGTGATCAGCTGGCAGCGCTGGCAGGTGCACGTCGGCTTCACGCCCCGCGAGGGCCTGGTGCTGAACCGCCTCGGCTACCACGATGGTGGCCGGCTGCGATCGATCATGCACCGCGCCTCGCTGTCTGAGATGGTCGTGCCCTACGGCGACCCGAGCCCGACCCACTACTTCAAGAATGCCTTTGACGGCGGCGAGAACGGGGTCGGCATCGCCGCCTCGCCGCTGACACGGGGCTGCGACTGCCTGGGCGAGATCGCCTACCTGGACGCGGTGGTGTCGGATGCGGCCGGACGGCCGGTGCCGATCCCAAACGCCGTCTGCATCCACGAGGAGGATGTGGGGGTGCTGTGGCGTCACATCGAGTGGCGCGACGGCTCGGGCGAGGTGCGGCGCTCGCGCAGGCTCGTGATCTCCTCGTTCTCGGCCATCGGCAACTACGACTACGGCTTCTTCTGGTACCTCTACCAGGACGGCACGATCGCGTTCGAGGTAAAGCTGACCGGGGTGCTCTCGACGGGAGCGGTGGCGCCCGGTGAGCGGCCCGCCCACGGCACGCTGGTCGCGCCGCAGCTGAACGCGATGGTGCACCAGCACTTCTTCAACATGCGCCTCGACCTGGACGTCGACGGCACCGACAACGCGGTGGACGAGGTGTGGACGGAGTCGATCCCGCCCGGCCCCGAGAACCCCTACGGCAACGCCTTCAGCCCCCGCCGCCGACGGCTGGCGACCGAGCAGGCCGCGAAGCGGCGGGTCGACTCGGCATCCGCGCGCTGGTGGGAGGTGGTCAACCCGGGCGTGCTGCATCGCCTGGGTGAGCCGGTCGGCTACCGCCTGTTGCCGGGCGAGACGACGTTCCCGTTCGCGCAGCCAGACGCCCCCGTCAGCAAGCGCGCGGGCTTCATCCGGGAGCACCTGTGGGTGACGCCGTACGCGCCCGACGAGCGCTACGCGGCGGGCGAGTATCCCAATCTGCACCCGGGCGGAGCCGGCCTGCCGGAGTGGACGAGCGGCGACCGGCCGATCGATGACCGCGACGTCGTCGTCTGGTATACGTTCGGCCATCACCACGTTCCGCGGCCGGAGGACTGGCCGGTGATGCCGGTGGCCACGATCGGATTCACGCTCAAGCCGGTGGGGTTCTTCGAGCGCAATCCCGCGCTGGACGTGCCCCCGTCGCGGCCGCATCCTGACCACTGCCGATAGGGGAGATGCTCGTGAGCACAGTCGATGGGAGGGTCGCCCTGATCACGGGCGCGAGCAGCGGGATCGGCGCGGCCACGGCACGGGCGCTGGCGTCGGCCGGCGCGAAGGTATCGCTGCTGTCGCGTCGCGGCGGAGACCTGGGCATCACGGGTGCGCTGGCCTTCGCCTGCGACGTGCGCGACCCGTCCAGCGTCGAGCTGGCCGTGACCGAGACGGTCGACGCGCTGGGCTCACTCGACATCCTGGTCGCCAACGCCGGCGTGGGCGCCTACGGCGAGTTCCTCGACCTCGCCCCGGAGCACCTGGAGGAGATGGTCGACACCAACGTCAAGGGCCTCCTGTACACGGTGCGCGCGGGGCTGCCGCACCTGCTGAACAGCTCCGCCGCAGACCTGGTGGTGGTGGCCTCGGTGGCCGGCCAGCGCGGTCCGGAGGGCGAGGCCGTGTACGCCGCGTCGAAGTTCGCGCAGGTCGGCTTCATGCGCTCGCTCGACCATGAGCTGTACCGGCGCGGAGTGCGCTGCTCGATTCTCGGCCCCGGCGGCGTCCACACCGAGTTCGCGATGGGACGCGGCCGCAACCCTGGGGATCCCGACCTGGCCGACATGATGCGGTCCGAAGATATCGCCGACGCCGTGCTCCATGCCGTCACTCGGCCACGCACGCTGCGCGTGCTGGAGTCGACGATCCTGCCCATGTCCGATGACTCGATGAACTGATGGTTGATTCCATGTTCAGCGTGGATGCAGGGCGAGGTTCAGGGCAGGCTGGGCGTCGGGAGCGCTCGCAGCGCAGGCTGGGGAAGCCCTGGGCGAGAGTGATCGTGGCGCCCAGCGTGTCCTGGGCCCGATCCTGCGCCGCGTGGAATATGGAATCCACCATCCTAGTTCGACTTGTCCGTTCCGACGACG
>JAWVEC010000234.1:0-11531 GCA_033856975.1 Gaiellales bacterium | reverse complement strand
TGATCGTGATGAAGTTCGGCGGCACCTCCGTCGCCGACGCCGACAAGATCCGCAACGTCGCCCGCCGCCTGGTGGCCGCGCACGAGACCGGCCGGCCGGTGGTCGGCGTCGTCTCGGCGATGGGCGCGACCACCGACGGACTGGTCTCACTGGCGAGCGAGGTCTCGGCGCGGCCCCACCCCCGCGAGATGGACATGCTGCTCTCGACCGGCGAGCGCATCTCGGCCGCCCTGTGCGCGATGGCGATCGAGGATCTGGGGCACCGGGCGGTCTCGCTGACCGGCTCGCAGGCCGGCATCGTCACCGATACCACCCACACCAACGCCAAGATCGTCGAGATCCGGCCCAAGCGCATCCGCGAGGCGCTGGACGAGGGCCGGATCGTGCTGGTGGCCGGGTTCCAGGGCGTCTCGACAGCCTACGACGTGACCACGCTCGGCCGCGGCGCGTCCGACCTGACCGCCGTCGCGCTGGCCGGCGCGCTGGACGGCGACTGCGAGATCTACACCGACGTCGAGGGCGTGTTCACCGCCGATCCGAGGATCGTGCCCGGCGCCCGCAAGCTGCCCCGCGTCTCGCCGCTCGAGATGCTCGAGATGGCCGGCTCGGGCGCGCGTGTGCTGCAGCTGCGATCGGTCGAGTTCGCCCGCAGCCACGGCGTGCCGATTCACGTTCGTTCGACCTTCTCCGACGCGGAGGGGACCTGGATTCGAGAGGACACCAGCATGGAAGACGCGATCATCTCGGGCATCACGAACACGATCGATGAGGCATACGTCACGCTCACCGACGTGCCCGACAAGCCGGGCACCGCGGCATCGATCTTCAACGCCGTGGCGGCGGCACACATCAACGTCGACACCATCATCCAAAACGCGGTCACCCACGGCGACGCCGACGTCACCTTCTCGATCCCACGCGACGAGCTGCCGCTGATGACCGACACCATCGAGGGCCTCTGCCGCGACCTCGGCCTGCACTGGCGGGTCGACGACGAAGCCGGCAAGGTGAGCCTGATCGGTGCCGGCATGAAGAGCCATCCCGGCATCGCCGCGCGGATGTTCCAGACGCTGGCCGACCACGACATCAACGTGCGGATGATCGCCACCTCGCCGATCAAGGTGTCGTGCGTGATCGCGCGCGAGAAGGTGCCGGATGCCGTCAAGGCGCTGCACTCCGCATTCGAGTCGGAGCTGGCGCTGTCGCGGGGAGGGGCGGCGCATGTCTAGCCCGCGCGTGGCGGTGGTGGGCGCCACCGGGGCGGTCGGGCCCGAGGTGCTCTCGATTCTGTCCGAGCGGGGCTTCCCCGCATCCGAGGTGGTGCCATTCGCATCGGCGCGCTCGGCCGGCAGCCGGGTCGGATACGGCGACGGGCAGCTGGAGGTGCGGGAGCTGACCGAGGATGCGCTGGAGGGATTCGACCTGGCGCTGTTCTCGGCCGGCGGCAGCACCGCCAAGCGATTCGCCCCGGCGGCCGTGCAACGCGGCTGCGTCGTGATCGACAAGTCGAGCGCCTTCCGCATGGATCCGCTTGTGCCGCTGGTCGTGCCGGAGGTGAACGCGGACGCGGTCGCCGCCCACCGCGGCATCGTCTCCAACCCCAACTGCTCGACCATCCAACTGGTGGTGGCGCTGAAGCCGCTGCACGACGCCGCCCGCATCAGCCAGATGACGATCGCCACCTACCAGGCCGTTTCCGGCACCGGTAAGCGTGCGATGGATGAGCTACGCTCGCAGTCATTGGCGCTCTTGCAGGATGATGACGTCCAGGCCTCCGTGTACCCTCATCAGATCGCCTTCAACGCGCTGCCGCAGTGCGACGTGTTCGAGGGCGACGAGACCCTCGAGGAGACCAAGCTGGTGCGCGAGACCCACAAGATCCTGGGCGACGACACGATCGGCATCACCGCGACCTGCGTGCGGGTGCCGGTCTGGCGCTCCCACTCCGAGGCGGTCTGGATCGAGACCGAGCAGGAGCTGTCGGCCGATCATGCGCGCGAGCTTTTGCGCGCCGCACCGGGGGTGCGGGTGGTCGACGAGCCCGCCTCCAGCAGCTACCCGATGCCGCGCGACGCGGCCGGCGGCGACGACGTGCTGGTGGGCCGGATCCGGCGCGACCGCTCACGCCGCAACGGCCTCGCGCTCTGGGTCGTCGCCGACAACCTGCGCAAGGGAGCCGCGCTGAACGGCGTGCAGATCGCCGAGCTGCTGCACGAGCGCGACCTGATCCATGTCCCCCAGCAGGAGCGCGTAGCTTGAGGTTGCACGCCAAGGGGCACCTGTGCCCAGTCTGCCTGCGCACCGCCCATCAGGGCGTCTGCGAACGGCACGGACAATGGAAGCGGCACCAGCTGCTGACGGGGAGCGACCGGAGACGGGCCTCCCGGGCACAGTGGCAGCCGTTCCAGCCCACCAGCCAGGCCTGTCCGCGCTGCCTGGGACCGGTGGCCGAATCGCGATCCGGCTTCGGCTGCATCGACCACGACCACGATCAGGAGCCGCACGGGCCGTTCCGCGTCGACGAGCTGCTGGCGCCGACCGCCCAGCGCGAGTCGGCCGCCGTCCGCCACCGGCTGGCACGCCACAGCCAGATCCGCCGCCGCGAGCCGATCTCGTTCTCGTTCCAGCTGCCCGACCCGGTGCGCAGCATGCGCGTGGTGGCATCGGCCAGCGTGATCGCCGCCACGCTGGCGTTCCTCGTCAAGTAGCTCCGCCGGGCTGAGCTCTCAGGCCACGCGGCCGCTGGCCACCGTCTGTCCGTGCGGGGTCGTGCCGCCGCGCCCCCGCTCGAGCGTAATCGCGATCGTGTCCCCGCGTGCGGCATCACGCTGAAGGGTGAACACGATCCGGCCGCCGCTGAAAACGCCGGCGGCCAGCGGCTTGGGGGTGCCGCCCTCGATCACCCATGCCTCGTACACATGGCCGGCCGGGGCGGCCGGGAGCGTGGCAAACAGCGTCGTGTCGCCGCCCTTGTAGGCAACGGCGCTGCCGACGTCCCCGATCGGCGTCACCGCGCTGACGCTGCGGTCGGAGATCTGGTTGTGGAGCGAGATGTTCCACGCCGCCAGCGCCAGCACGGCGATGCCCAGCGCCGGCACCGCCACCAGCGAGAATCGCGGCCACCACGAGCGGCGCGCGAACCGCTCCCGGCCCGGCGCCGTCGCCGCGCGCTGCGGCTCCGGCGGCGCGACCACGGGAGAGACGGCCAGCATCACCCGGTCGCGCAGATCGGGCGGCGGCTGGACCGTCGGCGAGGCATAGGCCAGCGCGGCGGCCACGCCCTCGAAGTCGCGCAGCTGCAGGCGGCAGCGCTCGCAGGTCGCGAGGTGCTCGGTCACGATCCGCTCGTCGTCGGCGTCGAGCGTGCGCAGCGCGTGGGCGGGGATCAGCTCGTCGACGTGTTCCACTCGTGCTCCGGATTCATGCCCGATTCGGACAGCAGCTGCCGCAGCGAGCTCATCGCGGCGAAGGTGCGGCTCTTGACGGTGCCGATCGGCAGCGACAGCCGATCGGCCAGCTCGGACTGCGAGAAGCCGGCGAAGTAGGCCAGCTCCAGCACCTCGCGGTGGGGGTCGGGAAGCTTCTCCATGGCCTGCCGCACCTGCTCGCGGGCAACGCCCTGCCAGGCTTGCTCATCGACCGGCTGCGCGTCATCGACCAGCTCGGCACCGCCCTCCAGCGGCTCCACTCGCCGGCGCTGCTCGCGCCTCACCATGTCGACTGCCTTGTGATGGGTCAATGTCAGTATCCAGCTCGATGGTTGCCCGCGAGATGCGTCGAACTTCGCGGCCTTGTTCCACACCGTCACGAACGCGTCCTGCACCACGTCGGCAGCCAGGTCGCGGTCGCGAACGATCCGCACCGCCAGCGAGTACGCCACCGCGCTGTACATGTCGTACAGCCGCGCGAACGCCTCACGGTCGCCCCTCGCCGTCAGTGCCAGCAAGCCATGATCAGACAGATGTTCCGTGTGCGGATCCCTCTCCTGTCGCTGATCTGGCATTCGCCGCCACCCGCGGTTCGGTTCACCTGACGCCGGCCGGAGAGACGCTGATCGGCGACAGGCGCGTCCGCAGACGTGCCAGGCGGCTCTCTTCGGGCAACGGCACGATCGCGCGCAGATCGAGCCGTGCCAGCTCAATCTTGCCCGCATTTCTCTGTGGATGAAACCCCAGGTCGTGAAGAAAGTCGCTGGGGAAGATCGTGCGATGGCCGAGGAAGCGGGCCTCGAACGACTCGCCCGCCGGGTATCGGTAGCCGAACGCCTCCAGCGCCGGCAGGCCGCGGTCGCGGCACTCCCCGATCGCGGCCAGGAACAGGCTCTGAAGCACCCAAGGGCTGTTGGCGTCGGTCAGGTAGGCGCAGGTGACGAGCACGGCGTCACGGCTGGGCGGCCCGGCCGGCATCTGCCGGGCGCGGGCGAAGCGATGGGCGGGCCCGTACTGGATCAGCCCGATCACGCGTCCCTCATCCACGTACAGCTTCCCCCACGGCCCGAACTCGTCCTCAGTGTCTGCCATCCAGCGTTCCCGGTCGACCGGCCGGTGGCCCGGCCGCGTCTGCCACCACATGCACGTCCGGCACGGCGACGGCGCATCGCCGACCGTCGCGCCGGTGAGGTGCTCGACCCTCGTCACCGGTCGTGGGTGACGACGTCGTCGACCACGATGGTGACCGAGGCCGGCTCGAGGTCGATCATCGAACCCAGGTACTCGCGCACGTGCCGGTCGACCTCGCCGGCCACGCGGGGGATGGCCGCGCCCCACTCGGTGACCAGATGCAGCTCGACCGCCAGACCGTCGCCGTCGGACACGATCCGCACGCCCTTGGGCACCCGATCGGGGTCGATCCCGCCCGGCTGGCCACCGGCGACGGCGTACACGCCGCCCACCTCCAGGGCGGCCGCCGCGGCGTAGGTGGCGATCACGGCGTGCGAGATGTGGGCACTGGCAGACGCCGAGTGGATCGACTCCGTCAGCGCCTCTTGGGGGCCCTCTGCCATTGGGCCAGTATACGCCCGCGTCATCGCGACACTTGACTAGACGTCGTAGTGATGTCATAATGATGTCATGAACACCACCACACACATCGAAGCGCTTCAAGCAGACCTGGCAAACGCCGCCGGCGTCGGTGACGGTGAGGCGATGCGCGTCGCCGAGGGGCTGGCGCGGGCAATCGAGCCGGCGCTGAGACTGCGGCTGCTCGACGTGCTCTCGGAGGCGGCACTGGAGCTGAACGCTCAGCTGCACCGCGGTCGCATCGACGTACGGCTGGCCGGCAGGGACGTCGAGCTGGTCTACACGGAGGGCGCGGCCGAGCAGAGCCCGGCCTTCGACGACGACCAGGCAGCACGGATCACGTTGCGGCTGCCCGAGAGCGTCAAGCAGCGGGCCGAGGCGGCGGCGGCCGGCGAGGGGACATCGCTCAACACGTGGCTGGTGCGCGCGACCTCGCAGGCGCTCGACCGTGGCCGCAGCAGCCGCCCGGGCCGGCGCCTGACCGGATTTGCAGACAGCTGACCTAAGGAGTTTGAGATGACCAACCACATGATGCCCAATGCCCACGCCCTGCGGATGCCGGGTACCGCCACCGCGATGCTGATGCCGTGGCGCGAGCCGGGGCCGGACGCCCCGGCGCACCGCCCGCAGCCGAAGCGGCCGCTGCTTTCGCGGCCGATCGCACGTCCCCACACCACCAAGGAGATCTCGGCATGACCACCCACGACACACCCGGAGAGCTGCGCCTGCGCCTGCACCTGCCCGCGGGACGGATCGAGCTGAGCACCTGGGATCAGCCCGCGACCGAGGTCGAGATCGAGCCGATCGGCAGTGACGACGCCGCGGCCGAGCTGGCCGCGGCGGTGAAGCAGCAGCTGCGCGACCGGCCCGGCAACGGCCACGAGCTGGTGATCGAGACACCGGGACGGCGCGGCATCCTTGGCTTCCGGCGCGAGCCGGAGCTGCGGTTCAGGATCAGCGCGCCGCACGGCGTGCATCTGCATGCCGAGACGGCGTCCGCCGACGTCGGCGCGCAGGGCCGTCTCGGCGGGGCCGACGTGCGAACGGCGTCGGGCGACGTCTCGCTCGAGCGGGCCTCGGCTGACGCACTCATAAAGACGGTCAGCGGCGACGTCAACCTGTCCGCGGTGGACGGCGATGCACGCGTCAACACCGTCTCTGGCGACGTCCGGATCGGATCGGTGAGCGGCGTGCTGGCGGTCAACCTGGTCTCGGGCGACGTCCACGTCGACGAGGCGGCGGCGTCGGTCGAGATCAAGAGCGTGTCCGGTGACGTGAACCTGGACGCCGTTCGGCACGGCGAGGTACGGGTGCAGTCGGTTTCGGGGGACGTCACGATCGCCGTCACCCGCGGCGCGCGGGTGTGGATGGACGTCAGCTCGCTGAGCGGTGACACCAGCTCCGAGCTGGACGTCTCGGACGGCGGCTCGACCGGCGAGGCCGATCTGCGCATACGGGCCAACTCGACCAGCGGAGACATCAAGCTGCGCCGCTCCCAGCGGGCGCCGGCGTGATCGAGGCGCCGGCGGTGGCCGCACCCCCGCTGCGCCGGCACCGCGACTTCATGCGGCTGTGGGCCGGCGAGACGGTCTCGACCTTCGGCTCACAGGTGACCGAGCTGGCGCTGCCGCTGGCGGCCGTGTTGACGCTGTCCGCGGGACCGCTCGCGATGGGTGTTCTGACCGCGGCCGGAACGGCGCCGTACCTGGTCGTGGCGCTGCCGGCGGGCGTCTGGATCGATCGCCTGCGCCGCCGGCGGCGGCTGATGATCCTGGCCGACCTGGGACGTGCCGCGCTGCTGGCGTCGGTGCCGCTGGCGTACGCGCTGGGCGTGCTCGGCATCGCCCAGCTGTTCGCCGTGGCGCTGGTCGCGGGCGTGCTCACCGTCCTGTTCAACACCGCCTTCACCACGCTGCTGCCGGGGCTGGTTCCAGAGCAACACCTGGCCGACGCCAACGGGCGGCTGCAGACCAGCGCGGCCGCCGCGCAGGTCGCCGGGCCGGGCATCGCCGGTGCGCTCGTGCAGGCGCTGTCGGCTCCGGCCGCAATCCTGATCGACGCCGTCTCGTACCTGTTCAGCGCCGCCGCGCTGTCGCGGGTCGAGTCCGAGGAGGCGGCTCCGCCGGCCGGTGATCGCAGAGCCATGCGCCGCGACGTGGCGGAGGGCCTGCGGTTCGTGCTGGGTGAACCCTCGCTGCGCGCGATCGTCGGCAGCGCAGCCACGCTGAACCTGTTCGGGCTGCTGATCTTCTCGATCCTGATCCTGTACGCACGCCACGACCTTCACCTCGAGGCGGGCGCGATCGGGCTGATCTTCGCCGCCGGCGGCGTGGGCGCGCTGATCGGAGCGCTGGCCGCGCCCTGGCTGGCCCGCCGCCTCGGACAGGGCCGCACGATCTTCGCGGCGACGGTGTGGTTCAGCGTCCACCTGCTGGTGATCCCGCTCGCGACCGGCTCGCACGCCGCCGTCATCCTGGGCGGAAACGAGTTCCTGGGCGGCGTGGCGGTGATGGTGTTCGACGTCAACGCGATGACGCTGGCCCAGCTGACGACCCCGGCCGGAATGCTGGGCCGGATGGGCGCGACGATGGGCTTCGTGACCCAGGGCGCGAAGCCGCTGGGCGCGCTGCTTGGCGGCGTGCTGGGCGAGCTGCTGGGACTGCACACGGCCCTGTGGGTGGCGGGAGTGGGTGGCACCGGCGCCGCCCTGTGGACGTGGTTTTCGCCGCTTCGCAGCTCGCGCTGATCAGGCCGGCGAGAGCCGCAGCAACGCGACCTCGGGGCGGGCCAGCAGGCGAAACGGCACCAGTGTGGTGCCGGTGCCGCGCGAGACGACCAGCGTGGTGTCACCGACCTGGTGCACCCCCTCCAGGTAGCGCCACTGGGTGTGCGAGAGCCGCATCCGGCCGCGCGGCGTGGGCAGGCAGATCTGGCCCCCGTGCAGGTGCCCCGCCAGTACCAGCGAGCAGCTGCCTGCCGGTAGGTCGTCGACCACGTCCGGAAAGTGGGCGAGCAGGATCCGGAAGGCGCCCGACTCGTGGAACAGCTCCTGCGGCCGGGCGAGCCCCAGCGGCCAGGCGTCGGGCTCCATCCCCGCCACCTCGATCAGCCGCCCGTTCCGCTCCACCGTCACGCTGCGGTCGCGAAGCAGCTGCATCGGCGCCGCGCCCCAGCTCTCCGGCACCACGCCGCGTGAGAACGGGTCGCGGGTCGACCCGGTGTCGTGGTTTCCCAGCGCGCCGTACATGCCCAGCGGCGGGTCGAGTCGGGCCAGCTGCTCCAGCACCGGCAGCTCGCCGCGGGGATGGGTGATGATGTCGCCCGTGACCACCACCACGTCGGGCCGGCAGGCGACGCCGAACGAGACCGCCAGCCGCATCGTGCGCAGGTTCAGCGACGGACTGCCGGCGTGGAAGTCGGACAGGTGCAGGATCGTGAGGCCGTCGAGCTCGGGGGGCAGGCCGACCACCGGCAGCGGAATCGTGCGTGTCTCGAGCCACTGTGACTCGAACAGACCCCATGCCGCCAGCACGCCGCCGCCCGCGGCCAGCGCGGATAGCGCTCGCCTATTCGCCACGCACGCTGTCGAGCTCGTCGCGCAGGCGACGGCGCGCGGCCGCGATCCGCTCGCGCAGCATCTCCACCCGCTCGGCGTCGGCCGAGTGGCCGTTACCGGCGGCGACGACGCCCCGCTCGCGGGTCACGTATACCCACACGGCGGCAGCAGCGGCTGTCGCGGCAAGCAGTAGTCCGATCAAACGTCGCATCCCGGCGCAGTCTACCCGCGCTCCCACAGGCCGCGCCCAGCCAGCACAGTGCGTGCCCGAGAGGCCTGCGGCGGTCAGCCTCCGACGCCGAGAGCAGCGACGTCCGGGGCCTGGGGTGGAACACGGCCGACATCCGGCGGGAGGATCGGAGAAGGATTGAATCCCTTGACAGTCAGCCAGATGCCAAACGACAGCTCCCATATGAACTCCGGGATCGTCGCGATGCCTTGGACGGCGCCGCCTTCGTCGATGACCCCGAGCAGAACGAGGATCCCTGAAGCGCATATCAGAGGCCCTCCGACGAGTCCCAACATGGCCAAACGTCGTGGCACCAAGCCGGATCGGTACATCAGGTAGCCAAGCAGCAACCCGTTTCCGACGCCGACGATGAAGCCGGGTCCGAGCAGGAACGTCCAATCCTTGATCGCGGCGAGCGCCACACCGATCGTGCCGGCATCCGCGCCCGTCGCGCCCTGCTGCTGCAGGCTCACCACGCCAAGGACGCTGACCAGGCCGATCGCGATGAAGGTGCTCTCAACGAGACGGGCCGTGACATAGCCGAGAGCAAGCATTTCGTTCTGCCGCTTGAGGATCGGAAACAGGACGACGGCGGTGGCGACGTTCGCGAGGATGAGGAGCAGTTCCAGCGAGGCTCCCAGGAAAATGCGGGTGTTGTCGGCGCCGGCGCCGGCGATGTAGCCGGCGGGGTCGTCGAGAACGGGTTGAAACAGATACAGCGCGGGGATCGAGGTGATGAAGGTGACGATCATGAACACGCCCGCGGCTAGCGCGATCCTTCGATTTGAGGTCACGTGGGCTCCTCACCGTCGGCGACATGCACGACGTCGGTCTGATTACCGCACCGACCTCTGCAAAAAGGCCGACGCGCTGGGCCGAGCGGATCCCTGCTCGGAAGCGCAGCCGCCAGGTTTGGCCTCGTAACGAAGCCGACCAGCAGCCTACCACGCTAGTCGGGATGAAATCCGGGCTCGCGGCCGGCTCGTCAGCCGCAGGACGACCAGAGACCGCGCCCGGCCAGCGCCGCAGACCGCTCGAGCCCAGCCAGCTCCGTCGCATGCGCGGTGTTGGGCGGGATCGACAGCGTGCGGGCATAGCCGGCCGACACCAGCCGAGCGTTCACAAAGAGGTCGGGCCGGCCCTCCCGCTCGAGGTAGATGTAGGCCAGCCATCGCCCATAGCGGTCGCGGCGCTCGCGGTCGTAGACCAGTCGCACACGCTGGCCGGTGAGCAGATGCTTGGTGTAGGCCGACGCCTCCGGGCCGTAACAGCCCACCGGGCGGTGCGGATCGACGGTCTCGGGCGTGTCGATGCCCAGCAGCCGCACGTCGAAGCTGCGCGAGCCGGCACGGACGTACACCGTGTCGCCGTCGACGACGCGGCTGACGGTGGCCTGGGACGGCGGGGACGCATCCATCCGCGCTCCCCACCACCATCCGGCGGCGACCAGCAGGCAGACGATCAGGATCGGATAGGCGCGCTTGAGCATGGTCTGAACGTACGCCCGAGCGCCGTCACGTGTCAGTCACCGGGTGTGGCGTTCACGTCACGAAACGGGGCTGCCACCAGGCCGGCCCGCTCGATTCGAGCGCAGATCAGCGGGACGGCCGCGGCCGCCGCCCGCCACGACCCCGGCGCGGAGTACGCATCGGAGTCGTGCAGCAGGATCACCTCACCGCCGCCCAGCGACCGGGTGGCCGCGGTCGTGATCGAGTCGGCGGTGGCAGCGGCGCGCCAGTCCCATCCCCAGCGCGTCCAGCCCGCGACCGTCAGGCCGCGACGCCGCGCGTAGGCCAAGGTGGCGAGGCTTGCGGCACCGTAGGGTGCGCGCAGGGCGGTGATCGCGACGCCCGCCTCCTGCTCGATCTCGGCCTGTCCCCGCTCCAGATCGCGCCGCACCGATCCTGGCAGCATCAGGACGTGCGGCAGATGCCGGTCGCCGTGCAGGGCGATCGCGTGGCCGCCGGACAGGATCTCCGCCAGCAGCCCGCGGTGCCGGCGAACGGCCTCGCCGACCACGAAGAAGGTCGCGCGAGCGCCCGCCCGATCCAGCGCCTCGAGCACGGCCGGCGTGCCTCGCGGGTGAGGGCCGTCGTCGAACGTCAGCGCGACGGTATCGGTCGGCCGCGACAGCCGCGTGACGATGCCCGGGAAGCGGCCGGCGGGCACCGCCAGCGAGGGCGCGGCGTAGGCCGCAAGCGCCAGCATCCCAGCAAGGGCCGCGTCCCGCCCGCCGCGAGCCGCCGTCTCAGTCGTTCGACTGGACATGGGCCGGCGAGACTCCACCGTCAGCCAGTTCCTCACCGGCGTGACTCGCCTCGAGCACACCGGCGATCAGCGCAACGGCGATCGCGACCCGAACAGCGGTCCGCGCCGGACGGGCGCGGTGGGCGCCGCGAACGGGTCCGCGGACACCGATCGCGGTGGCGACGGAGGGGCGGTCAAACAGCGCCAGCGCGCGCTCGCAGCCGTTGGGGGCGACATCGTCCCAGTAGGCAGGATCGGAGATCAGCCGCGCAAGGTCGGGCTCGCGCTCGGCCAACGCCACCGTACCGTGCCGCTCCATTTGCCGCGCATTGTCCTCCCCATGGCCCGGCAGCGGGTCGAACATCACCACCGGCAGCCCGACCGAGAAGGCCTCCAGGCAGGTAACTCCGCCCGCGTTTTGGATCAGCAGATCGGAGGCGGCCATCAGGTGCGGCATGCGGCGCGTGTAGCCGAGCACGGT
>JAWVEC010000233.1:0-2585 GCA_033856975.1 Gaiellales bacterium | reverse complement strand
CGCTACGTGATCGTCACCGACGATGCCCGGCCCGCCACGCTGCGCGGTGCGCAGTCCTGGTACCGGGTGCTGCTCTCGACGCCCAGCGGCCGGCTGCTGGAGGTGACCGGTTGAGCGACTGGCTGCTCGCGATCGCGACCTGCCTGCTGTTCGTGTGGGCGGGCAGGCCGTGGGCGCAGCGGGTGGCCGGCAGCCGGCCCGGACGCTGGCCGCGGCACGGGCTCTCGTACCTGTGCGGCACGGCGCTCGTCTCGCTGGCGATGCTCGGGGTGGCGTTCGTCGGCCTGCCGGTCAACCGCTGGACGCTGGCGGCGGCGTTTGTGATCGTGCGGTTCAGTGGCCGTGGCGCCCCCGCGCCGGCCGAGCGGCGGCCGCTGTCGGGGCGACGTGGGATGGCCACGCTGCTGCCGCTGGCGGCCGCCGGGGCCACGCTCGGCTTCGGCATGCTGCAGGCGTTCCGGCTGGGCGGGATCGACTCGATCGACTTCCTCAAGGCTTGGGGCCTGAAAGCCGTCGCCGTGCTCGACGACCAGAGCCTCGACTTCTCGCGGCTGTCCGGCCCGCATCTGTTCTATCCGCTCGAGGTGTCGAACACCAACGGCGCCGTGTTACTGGTGATGGGGCACGTCAACGACTCGGTGCTGCGGCTGCCGGCGGCGCTGTTCGGGCTGGCGCTGGCGGCCGTGATGTGGTGGCTGCTGCGCCTGGTGATGCCACCCGCGCCGGCCGCGGCAGCGATCGCGCTGGCCGTGATGACGCCCGAGTTCACGACCCTGATGACCAACGGCCTGGCCGACCTGGTGCTGGCCAGCTACGTCACCGTGTGCGTGCTCGGCGCCTACCTATGGCTGCTCGATGGCGGCTCGCGGTATGCGGCGCTGTCCGGCTTCGCGGCCGGGGCGGCGGCCTGGACGAAGCTCGAGGGCGCAGTCGCGTGCGCGGCGGTGCTGGTGGCGGTGTTGGTGGTGCGGCGGACGTGGCGTACTCCGGGCGTGGGCGTGTGGCTGAAGTGGTTCGCCGTGTTCATCGTTCCCTGGCAGGTGTTCCAGCGCGTGCACGACATACCGGCCAACCGCTCCCACTTCAAGACGCTCTACCTGCACCCGCTGTGGATCATCGATCACGTCGCCCGCACCCTGGCCGAGACGGCGCACTGGGGGCTGTTCTGGCCGCTCTGCCTGGGCCTGATCGCGCTCACCGTGCCGCTGTGGTGGAGCACGCCGGTGCGGCTGCTGGCCGCGGTCACGCTGCCCAACCTGGTCATCACGCTGGGCGCCTACGTCACCCACTACCGCGCCGGCCAGGCCGACAGCGTCGAGGCGACCGCCCATCGGCTCTACCTGCACATCGCGCCCAGCCTCGCCGTGATGGCGGTGGCGGGCGCTACAGTTGCGATCGGCGCGCTGCGCGAGCGCCCTCCCGCCCCCGATACGGAGCCCGCCTGATGCCGCTGACCCCGCTTCGCACCGCCGGCCTGCTGGTCGCGCTGGTGTTCGCGGTGCTGACGATCCGCAGCTATCGCGGCGGCCGCATCGGCAACGGCGATCTGATGGTGCGGCTGGTGGTGTTCGTGCTGCCGCTGCTGGTGCTGTCGCTGACGCCGAGCGTGATCGGCTGGGGCTTCTCCGAGTTCTCGTTCAAGCGCGGCGGAGGCGGCCAGGTGCTGGGCGCGACGGTGCTCGCGGTCGGCATCCTGTACCTGTTCGCGTTCACGCTGTCCGGCCGCCAGGAGCGGGCGCGGCGCGACCTGACGCGGCTGATCGAGAACCTGGCACTTGATCAGTTCGAGCAGTTCGGCCATCCCGAGGTGTTTGCGGGCGGCATTGCGGTCGTGATCCCGGCCTACAACGAGGCCGACAACATCCACCATGTGCTGGCCGCGCTTCCCGAGAGCGTTTGCGGGCTGCCGCTGCACGCGATCGTGATCGACGACGGCTCCAGCGACCGCACCACCGAGGCCGCGCGGGCAGCGGGCGCGGCCGCGATCCGGCTGCCGATGAACCGCGGCCAGGGCGCGGCGCTTCGCACCGGCTACCGGCTGGCGCTGATCACCGGCGCCGAGATCGTGGCCACGATGGACGCCGACGGCCAGCACCAGCCAGACGAGCTGTCGCGGCTGGTCGGCCCGATCGTGGCTGGCGAGGCGGACGTGGTGGGCGGATCGCGGGTGCTGGGCGACGCCGATCCCAGCCACGCCGCCCGCGAGCTCGGCATCAAGCTGTTCGCGCAGCTGCTGTCGCTGCTGACGTGGAGCAAGGTCACGGATCCGGCCTGCGGCTATCGCGCGGTGCGCACCCAGGCGCTGCGCGGTCTCGAGTTCCGGCAGGACCAGTTCCACAACTCGGAGTTCATCGTCGAGGCCTCGAAGAAGGGCCTGACGACCCTGGAGGTGCCGGTCACGATCACGTCGCGGATCTCGGGCACCAGCAAGAAGCCGGCCCACTTCCGCTACGGCCTCGGCTTCGCCAACGCGCTCGTCCGCGCCTGGCTGCGATAGCCGAATCAACAACGGCCGCGCAACAGTTCCGTCACGCCCGCCTGCTGAGTGTTTGACTCCAATAATTGGCCTGCGGAGGCGTTTCGCG
>JAWVEC010000232.1:0-4867 GCA_033856975.1 Gaiellales bacterium | reverse complement strand
AGCGCCGTTGCGAGCGCCATCGCGTCCGGCGATCCCAGGCCGGTGGCCATGTCGTAGCCGTTGGCAGTCGCGTAGTTCCCGGTTGCGTTGTAGATGTTGTTGTTGCCAGAGCCGGCAGCAACATCCGTGAATGCCGACGGCGTCGCTGCGAAGGTGTCGTAGAGGAACGGATTGGCGAACTTCATCCGCTGGCCGGCGTGCGCCAGCGAGTACCTGTTCGCATCAGCGGCGATGGCGGCCATCAGCGGCGCCGAGCCGCTGGTTCCACCAACGGTGATCCAAGGATCGGTGCCGCAGTTGCTCACCACCGTGCAGTAGATGATGTATCCCGTGTTCGGGTTCGCATCCAGCGCCACGTCAGGCGTCTGGCGGCAGGTTCCGCCGAAGTTGCCGCACTTGGTGCCGTCGTCGAGAGTGGGAACCAACGGGTTGGCGGACTGGTAGGAGGGTCGCGGCCACAGCACCGAGACGCCGCCGCCGCCACCGCCGCGGCGCTGCACGGTGCGGTTCACCCACGTCGTGCTCGCCCCGCTGGTGTTGAGCAGCGTGGTGCCGCCCACCGCTGTCGCGAACGGCTGCGACGATGGATCGTCCGTGTACAAGGCCCTCACCGCGCCGCCGGTCAGCGCGCTGCAATCGCTCGATCCGCTGTCACCGGTGGCCGCGAAGAACGAGATGCCGTTGGCGGCCAGCATCTTGAGGTGGGTCGATTCGGCCTCCATGAACGACGGCGGCAGGAATGGCTCGCACAGGCCCCAGCTGTCGCTGACGACGGTGACCCCGTCGATCGCCATCTGGTCGAGCATGGGAAGGATCTGGGAGACGTTGTTGCGGGCCGCGTACACACGCACGTCGACCCCGGGGGAGTTCGATATCGCCACCTCGATGTCCAGCTCGGCCTCGATCGCGGCGTACAGCGATCCGGGACCGCCGTTGATCAGGAGCGGCGTGACGCCGTTGAACAGGCCATAGCAGCTCCGATAAGTGTTGATGTCACTCGTCCGGTAGTTGGTGAACTCGACCAGGCCGATCGTCTCGCCGCTGCCATCGCCGCCGGCGGCGATCAGGTTGTGATGGTTGTAGGCCTGGGCCAGCTCGTCGGGCTGGTATCCCGGGATGTGGTTGAGGGCGCCACTGCAGGTCGGCGTTACCGTGTGCGGCGACGGGCTCACGCTCACGTGCCGCTCCAGGCGCAGCGCGGTGTCGAGGCCCGACACGTCCTCGACCAGCGGTGCCAGGCCCGCCGGCAGCTTCACGGCGGCGTCCGGCGCGCGGAACACGCGGCCGCCGGGCGAGCGGTAGGTCGAGAGACCGACCCCGAACGCCCTGCGCGCGGATCCGGCGTCACCGGAGAAGCTCAAGCTGAGAAGCCCCGAGGAGGTCAGCCGGAAGCCGTGTGACTGCATGTAACGCGTGATCGCGACCACGTTGCCATGCGACGGCGCGAAGTTGCTGCGCAGCTGCGCATCCGACATCGGTGTGTGACCAGAGGCGGCGCGAGCCAGCAGGGCGCGGTTTCGCGGTTGAAGCGAGAGCACAACGCTCACGGGGGTCGAGTCGGCGGTGGCGGCAAGCCGGGCCGACTGGCGAACCAGCGGCAGCTGGGTGCCGGGGAGGGCACGCATCGAGACCACGGTTGCGGCGTTGCCCGCCGAAGCGGTGGCGAGCAGCACGAACGCGGTCACGGCGACGAGCACCCGCAGAGGAAAGAGACGCATCGCTCTCATTCTCCGCGCTGGCGGACAGGATTGCCAGTCTTTTGAGAAATTTCGCCTCGTTCGCCGGAGGCGGTTGCCTGTCGAGGCGACAACCGCTCTAGACCACTTGCGGCCGCTCAGCCGTACGCGCCCGGCGACAGCCGGAAGGTGTACACGGCCGGCTTCAGATCCTTGTTGCCGCCCGAGTCGACGGCCCGCGCCCGCACCGTGTACGTCTTGCCCGGTGTCAGGTGATAGAGCGCGAACGATGTGCCGCCGCTCGCCCAGTGCCACGGGCCGACGCCGACCTTGTACTGGTAGCGCATGGTCGTGAACTGGCTGGCAGGGTCGGCGTCGGCGCCGGCAAGCGAGAACGAGACGGTCGCAAACGGGCTCGGGTTGGGAGGCTTGGAGGTGAAGTGCGTGTGGGCGGGCGGGATCCGGTTCATCGACCACCACAGGGCTCGGGTGATCAGCGGCCCGGCCTGCGGGCTGGCGACCGGGTGGAACCCGCCGCCGCCGCTCGGCACGTCGCTCGACCAGGGGTTGAAACCGAGGTCGACCACCCGGCCGGGCTGATCACCGGTGTCCCAGTGGATCGCCAGCAGCGACTGGCCATTGCTGTATCCGGCGCCCGGCTGGGCCAGAAGCGTTGCCAGGACGGACTCGTTCCAGCCCTGCTGCGTGGCTTCGCTGCCCGATCCGGCGCCGATCACGGTCAGGCTGGTCAGGTACTTGGTCAGGAAGTGCGGCTGCACGGAGGCCGGCCTCAGAACGCCGCCGATGACGGTGGCCGGAGGGGCGTAGCCGAGCGGGCTCCACTTGGTCGCCCAGCCTCCGGTCGCGGCCCCGATCGCGCTCAGCGCCGTCCACGTCGTGCCCGTCGTCCAGTGCGTCTGTCCGCCCAGCACGACGCCGTGTCCGGCGGCCGCGAAGTTCGCCAGCACCCCGCCCGCCGCGAGCTGGCCGGTGACATCCTTGTCGGTCACGACCAGCGCGGCGTGGTAGCCCGTGAGATCCGCGCTCGCCAGCGTGCGCCCGGTGGCGGCCGAGATGTCGACCAGGTCGCCGACGTGCGGCACCGCCAGCAGGTTGCCGCGGTCGAGCCGGCGGACGATGTCGTCCACCGCATCCGGCGCCAGGGCGGTGATGATCTTCACCCTAAGCGTGGGGTGTGCGGGCGCGGCGCGGGTCGCCCAGGTGACCGTGTCGAACGTGGAGTCGTCGAGCGTGATCGACGCGAAGTAGCTGCTGCCGTACGCGAGCGTGGCGTCGACCTGCAACGTGATGGTGGTCGTCCCCGAGCCGGTGACGGTGACCGGCACCTGTGCCGTGCCGCCCACCCGGTGGAACGAGACCTGCGTCGCCGGATCGGTCAGCGACACCGGCGTCGTGTACTCGAACACCACCTGCGGGCGGTAGCGATCCGCACTGGTGGCGGGAGGCGACGCCAGCACCGACGGTCCCGAAGCAAGCGCGGCCGGCGCCGGCGCTGTCAGCGCGACCACCACCGCAAGCAGGGCGTACACACGGCGTTGCATCGTGTGTCCTGTATCGGACGGGCGGCGATCGCGCTCAACATCACAAATGGGGGATCGCTGTTACCTGCCGGCGCCGGTCGCCACCCGCCGCCGCAGGGCTATCAGCGACAGCGGCACCGTGATGCAGGCGACGATCGCGATCCCGCCCATGCCGCGCAGCACCTGGTCGGTCGACCAGCCGGTCGTGATCAGGTGCCGCATCGCCTCGATCACCAGCGTGGCCGGGTTGTGGTCGGCGATCGTGCGCATCCAGGACGCCATCTGGTCGCGCGGGACGGTGGCGCTGGACAGGAAGACGAACGGGAAGCCGAACAGGAAGGCGGCCTGCGTGGCGTCGGTGTTACCGGTGAACATCGCGATCGAGAGCGAGAGGCCGGCGTAGGCCAGCGTCCACAGCGCCATCAGCAGCACGATCGCGACGAAGCCGCCCGGCCCGGCGGCCAGGCCGCCGCCCGCGATCAGCCCGACCGTCAGCACGATCGTGGCCTGGATCGAGGCCCGCGTCGCGTCCGCCGATAGCCGTCCCAGCACGATCGAGATGCGTGGGATCGGCGCCAGCAGCAGCTTGTCGAAGTAGCCCGAGGCGATGTCGCGCACCACGGCCATGCCGCTGCCGGTGGCTCCGTTGGTGACCGAGAGCATGATCGCTGTGGGGACGAAGAACGAGACGTAGTTGCCGCTCGAGAACCGCGATCCGAGGTGGCTGAGCGCGCCCACGTTCACGGCCAGCAGGAACATCGGGATGATCAGGCTGGGCAGGAAGCCGAACGGCACCCGTATGATGTTTCGGAACCCGCGTCGTCCCAGCTCGAATGCGGCAACCAGCGTGCGGCTCATCGGCTGGCTCCGGTAACGGCCAGGAAGACGTCGTCGAGCGTGGGCGAGTCGACCGAGGCGTGGTGCACGCTGATGCCGTTTCGCGTCAGCTCGGCCAGCACCTCGGGCAACGCCGCTCCGCCGTCGCTGGCGAACACGACCAGGGTGTCGCCGTCCATCTCGGTGCTGCGCACACCGCGCAGGGCGCGCACCCCGGCGCAGTCGGGCGCCGCGCCCGACCCCACCTCCAGCCGGATCACGTCGCTTCCCACCTCGCTCTTGAGCGCGGCCGGCGTGCCCTCCTTGACGATCCGGCCGCGGTCGATGATGGCGATCCGGTCGGCCAGCCGGTCGGCCTCCTCGAGGTACTGGGTGGTGAGGAAGATGGTGACGCCGCGCTGCTCGCGCAGGTCGCGCACCAGCTCCCAGATCACCGAGCGGCTGGCTGGGTCGAGGCCGCTGGTCGGCTCGTCCAGGAACAGGACGCGCGGGACGTGCACGAGCGCGATCGCCAGGTCGAGCCGGCGGCGCATGCCGCCCGAGTAGGTGGAGACGCGTCGGTCGGCCGCGTCCATGAGGCCGACGGTGCCCAGCAGCTCCTCGCCGCGCGACACCGAGTCGCGGCGGCTGAGGCCGTAGAGCCGAGCGTGCATGCGCAGCAGCTCACGACCGGTGGCGAGGCCATCGAGGCCCGCCTCCTGCAGCGCGACGCCGATCGCGGCTCGTACGCGCCCAGGCTCGTGGACGACGTCGTATCCGGCCACCCTCGCCTTGCCGGAGCTGGGGGCGAGCAGCGTCGTCAGCATCCGCACC
>JAWVEC010000231.1:0-4070 GCA_033856975.1 Gaiellales bacterium | reverse complement strand
CCGGGTAGCCCGCGCCGTCAAACCGCTCATGGTGAGAGCGCACGATGCGGGCGACATCGGCGTAGTCCTCCACCTCTATCAGGATGTTGGCGCCGATCTCGGAGTGGCGCCGCATCTGCGCCCACTCACCGTCATCCAGCGCGGTGACCTTCTGGAGCACCTCGGCCGGCACGCCGATCTTGCCGATGTCGTGCACCAGCCCGGTCAGGTGCACCCGCTCCACCTGGTCGGCCCCCATCCCCATCTCGCGCGCGATGTCGCTCGAGTAGACGGCCACGGCCACCGAGTGGCCGGCCGTCCAGTGGTCGCGTGCGTCGAGCGAGGTGACCATCGCCCGGGCAAAGCTGAGGTTGACGCGCCGCAGCCGCCGGTTGGCGTCTTCCAGCCGGGCATTGGCCGACGTCAGCTGCTCGATCAGCTGCGCCTGGCGGGCGAACATGCTGTGGCTGAGGTGGGCCGCCAGCAGCGGGATGGCGATGAATGCGGTCACGAGCACGCCCGCGCCCAGGTAGGCGTACGCGTAGAGCGCCGTCAGCGGCGTGTAGAGGGCAAAGGTGAGGCCGAGCGAGCCGCGCAGCAGCCGCCATACGTCGATGGCGCGTAGATTCTTGCGCAGGCGCGCGGTCAGCATGTTGACGGTGAAGTCGACCACCGCCAGGCCGCCGGCCGCGGCGGCAGAGGCCGCCAGCAGCGATGGTAGCGAGGTCGCGCTCCAGGCACCGGTCACCAGACCGGCCGCGAGGCCGGCGACGACGCCGGATACGGCCCGGTCGCTGGCGTAGATGACCCACTTCTCCCACGGGCCGCCGCGGTCGCCCAGCATGCCGATCACGCCCACGAGCGCGCCGGCGCCAGGGCCGAACAGCACCGCGGCCATGATGATCGGGATGAATGACACGGCCAGCTCGACCGCCGAGGAGACGCGCATCGGCCGTCCTTCGGCCACGAACGCGACAAGAGCCAGCAGCGCGACGACGTGCCAGTCGCCGATCCCGGACAGCGCCAGGGCGAGCGTCAGCGACACCGCTCCCACAACGGCGGCAACGCAGGTCGCGACGCGGATTGCGCCGTACCCTCTCAACCGTTGTCCTTAAGTGTGGTCAAGACTTGACATCCCCTCGAAGGGTGTTTATGATCTCCCCCATTAGGGGTACATCGACGGGAATGGAGTTGATCGCATGACCGCCAAGACCTGGTGATTTCCACAATCTAACCCTCGGCATCGGGCATATCGGCACTGGGTGCGAAAGCTTGAGCACCAAAGATCTGCCCGGAGGATAAGGTTCGGTAAGGGGGCTGTGACTCCTCCCCCACCCGGTACCGCCTGCCGATGTCGAGCACTCAGCGGATCAACCGCTGGCAGACGCCCCCAAAACGCCGGGGGCGTCGCGCGTTAACGGCCCAACCATCGATCCGGCGGGCGCTTGGAGCCTGAGCGCCCGCCGGTCGGGTATAAGCCGGCCGAGGCCGGGGTACCGCGGGGCGCAACGCCTGCCCACGAAGGCGTCGCAGCTCCCGCGTGTTGACCCTCCCAGTATGTCCGCCCCTGCCCGGTCTGCCGATCCCCAAACCGGGTGGTGCGCAGAATTTGTAACCCCCGCTCAAGCGCGCGCCCAAACCGGCCGATATCACCTTCGTGCGGCCCATCGCGCCGTCCGGCCTGCTCCAGCCGGCGGCACATTCCGGCACACACACGACTTTCTAGGGCGGGGGATCATACGATGAGCGACGACATCGACGGCAACGAGCCAGAGCCTGTGGCCGAGCAGCGCGATGAGGCCGGTTCAGGTGGGCTGCGCAAGGCGATGGAGCAGCGCGTCAAGTCGCTGCAGGACGCCGAAGACAGGATTCGCCGCGAACAGTCGGCGCTCCAGGAGCAGGCCAAGGTGGTGTTCGCCGAGCGCGAGGCGCGGCTCGCCCGCCGTGAGCGCGAGCTGGCAAAGCGCGAGGCCGCGCTCGTCGTCAGCGTCGGCATCGCCGACGGCCATGCCGAAGCAGCCCCCGACCTGGATGAGCGTGAGCAGGCGATCGCCGCCCGCGAGTCGGCACTGGAGCAGCTTCAGAGCGACCTCGAGACGCGCGAGTCGGCGCTGTCGGACGCCAGTGGCGGCGTCAGCACCGCTGACCGGCGCCACGTCGAGGAGCTCGAGCAGGCGATCGTCGATCTGGAGCATCGTCTTGCCTCCGCGACCTCCGGGCCGACCGGCGCCGAGACCGCTCACGAGCGCTCGATCGAGGCCCGCGAGGCCGAGCTGAAGGATCGGGAGCATCGCGCGAAGAAGGTCGAGCAGGTGTTGCAGCAGAAGGAGCTGCACGTCGAGTCGGCACGCACAGATCTCGATCGCCGCGAGACCGAGATCCGCAAGCTCGAGACGACGATCGAGTCACGCGACGCACAGCTGGCCGCGCGCGAGCAGGCGGCCGCGGCGGCGCTGGCACAGGCCGAGCAGGAGAATGCGGACGGGAAGCGCCGTGAGAGCGATCTTCAGCGGCAGGCCGATCAGCTGTCGTCAGCCCACACCGCGCTTGACGAGGCACGGCAGGCGCTCGAGGCGCGCGAGGGGGCGCTCGAGGGCGCCGAGACGCGGCTGTCCGAGATCCGAGCCGAGAGTGACCGCCGTAGCGCGGACGCCGAGGCGCTGCTGACACAGGTCGAGGCCCGCGGCAAGGAGCTGGCCGAGGTCGAGCAGCGGCTGGCGACGATCGAGGCCCGTGCGGCCGAGGTCGAGCAGGCCGAGCAGCGGCTCGCCGAGCAGCAGCTGGCACTGGCCGGCGCGGACGAGCGGATCGGCCAGGTCGAGGCGGCCGTCGAGGCGGCCCGAGTCGAGTACGAGAAGCTCGAAGCCCAGCGCGGCCAGGCCGAGCAGAAGGCGAGCGACGCCGAGAAGCGGGTTGCGACCCTGGCGGACAAGGAGCTGCAGCTGGCGGCGGCCGAATCGAAGCTGGCCGAGCTCGACCTGCGTGAGCAGGCCGTGGTGGCGCTCGAGGTGGAGATCCGCGAGGCCAAGGCGGTCTCCGACGTCACCACCCGCGAGGCCGAACGGATGAGCAAGGCAGCCGAGCGCGCGCTGGTCAACGCCGAGAAGCAGGCGGCCGCGGAGGTCGAGCGGCTGGCCGCCGACCTGCGCGAGCGCGAGGCCAGGATCGGCCTGGCCGAGAGCGACATCGAGCGCCGCGAGCAGCGTCTCGACCGGCGCCAGGACGCGCTGGACGAGCGCGAGCGCGGGCTGGACGAGCGTCACGATTCGATCGAGCTGCGCGAGGTGCAGGTCAAGGAGCGCGAGTCCGACATCGCCCGTGTCACCAGCCGGGCCGATCGCGTTGAGGCCGAGCTGGATGCCCAGCGCGAGGCGCTGCGCGACGCCGAGGAGGCCGTCTCGAAGGAGCGGGCCGTCCTGCAGCGACGGATGGCCGAGGTCGAGGAGCGGGCCGATGCCGGCCGCAAGGCGCGGGCCGAGACGGTGCGCGAGGTGACCGAGCAGGCATCCTCCGGTAAGAAAAGCCTGCTGCGGCGCGACGGCGGAGGCTCGAAGGCCGTCGAGGAGCTGCACGCCAGCCTGCGCGACCGCGAGATCGAGCTGGAGCAGCAGGAACGACAGCTGACGGAGCTGGCCGCGTCCCTGCAGCGACGCGAGTCCGATCTCAACACGATGGCCCGCCGGATGCAGGCCGGCAGCGGGACGTCGGCCGCGGACGTCGCCGATGGCGGCGAAGACAAGCCGCGCAAGCACAACGATCTCGATCCGACGCAGAAGCGGCTTCAGTTCTGGTCGCGTTAAGATTCGCGCGGGGCGCCAGCGGCGCCACTCGCGGCTGAATTCAGGGCTCTGCCCGACAGCGGCAGAGGCCGTCCGAGCGGCCGGTCGCGTCTCGAGCACGGGGTCAGAACCCGCGCTCAAGGAAGGGGGCAGACGCCGCGCTCAGAGGCCGTCCGAGCGGCCGGTTGCGTCTCGAGGAAGGGGTCAGACCCCATCCGGGGTCAGACCCCGTACTCGCGCGGCCCGTCGCGTCTCGAGGAAGGAGTCAGACCCCATCCTGGGTCAGACCCCGCACTCGCGCGGCCACTCGCG
>JAWVEC010000230.1:0-4726 GCA_033856975.1 Gaiellales bacterium | reverse complement strand
GTCGTGTCGTTCCAGAGACGAAGGATGGTGTCGCGCTCGGCGCTCTCCAGGATCGGCAGGTGGCCCAGCGGCTGGCCGGCATCCGCGGCCGCAGCCTCCAGCAACCGGATGAGGCGCCGGCCCAGGGCCTCCACGTCGGTCCGCTCGAACAAGTCGGGCCGATAGTCGAGCCGCAATTGCAATGTCTCGCCCGGCTGCACGATCAGTGCCAGCGGATAATGCGTCGCATCGCGGCCTTGGACCTGGCCGAGCTTGAGGCCGTTACTTGATGCCGCAAGCCCGGCGCGGTCGACCGGATAGTTCTCGAACACCAGGAGCGTGTCGAACAGGTCGCCGACCCCGGCCGCCTGCTGGATCTCGGCCAGCCCCAGATGCTGGTGCGCCATCAGCCGCGACTGGCTGTCCTGGGTCTGCCGCAGCAGCGCCGACAACGGAAACTCCGGCGGCAGTTGCAGCCGCAGCGGCAGCGTGTTGATGAACAGCCCCACCATGTGCTCGACGCCGGCAAGCTCCGCCGGCCGACCCGCGACCGTCACACCGAACACCACGTCGTCGCGGCCGCTCAATCGGCCAAGCAGGATGCCCCACGCGGTTTGCATCACGGTGTTCAGCGTTAGCGCCTGCTCGCGCGCGGTTCGATTGAGCGAAGCGCTCAGTGCCGCATCGAGCGACACCACGATCTGCTCCGGTGCCAGTGGCTCGCGGCCCGCCTGCCGCGGCACCAGCCGCGTGCCCTCCTCGAGACCGGCCAGCGCCTCGCGCCATGCCGCCAGTCCCGCCGCACGATCCTGCCGGGCGATGAAGCCGAGATAGTCGCGGTACGGCGTCACGCGGGGAAGCGACGCCGCGCTACCATGCAGCGCATACACCTCGAGCAGCTCCCGCACCAGGATCGGCGCCGACCAGCCGTCCATCAAGAGGTGATGGTTGCTGATCAAGAGCCGATGCCGGTCCGCCGCAAGCTTGATCAGCGCAAACCGCATCAACGGTGGCGCCGAAAGATCGAACTGCTCCAGCCGGTCGGCTTCGACGATGGTGCTCAGCTCGCGCTGCTGCCCGGCCGCGTCCTGCCCCGACAGATCGATCAGCCGCCACGGCACCGCGGCCCGCGCCATCACCACCTGCACGGGACGGCTCAGTTGCTCATGCCGGAATCCGGCTCGGAGGCTTGCATGCCGCGCCACCACGGCCTGCAACGAGGCTTCCAGCACAGCGGCATCGAGCAGGCCCTCCAGCTCGAGCTCGAGCTGCACCGTGTAGACGTCGGGCCCCTGCGCATCGTAGAGCGCATGGAACAGCAGCCCCTCCTGCAGCGGCGACAGCGGCAGGATGTCCTCGATCTTAGGATACTCAGCCTCCAGCCGCTCGATCTCGCCCTGGGTCAAATCGACCAGCGCCAGATCGCTCGGCGTCCATCCGCCGGCGCCCGCCTGTGCAGCGTGCTGGGTCAGCGCCGTCAGCGCTCGGAACCAGGTCTCGGCCAGATCGCGGACCGCCGCTTCATCGAGCAGCGCGCCGGCCCACATCCAGTTCGCGGTCAATCGCGGGCCGCCCGCTTCATCCAAGGCCAGCGCGTTGATCTCGATCAGATGCGCCAGCGGCAGCGCCGGATCGCCGCCGCCCCGCCGCATGGCATCGTCCTGGCTATCTTGGTCAGCGTTCTTATTGAGGTTGGCCGGCGCCCAGTCGGCGCCGTCCGCTCCGGCCGCGAAGCGGCCCAGATAGTTGAAGCCGAGCTGCGGCGCTGCGGCCCCGGCAAGCTCCATTGCGGTCTCTTTGTTCAGATAGCGCAACAACCCGTAGCCCAGCCCCTTGCCGGGCACCGCCCGTAACTGCTCCTTGATGGTCTTCAGCGCTCGGCCGAGCGCTGGTCCCCCCGACAGCGCCTCCTCCAGATCGAGCAGGCCCGGATCGAGCCGCACCGGATAGAGGCTGGTGAACCAGCCCACCGTTCGGGTCAGGTCGACCGCACCAGACACCAAACCTTCTTCACGGCCATGGCCTTCGAGGTCGAGCAGCACCGCGTGGCTGCCACCATAATGAGGGGCAACATGAGTGGCACCCTGGACATGACGCCGGCACCAGTCCGCCACCGCCAGCGCCAGTCCGGTCAGCAGCACGTCGTCGATGCCGCCATGGAATGCCGCCGGCACCCGCGTCAGCAGCGCATCCGTCACCGCCGAAGGCAGCGTCAGCGTCAGATGCCCCGCCGTGCCAAGCCGGTCACGAGCGGGATCAAGCCGCTCCGCCGAGATGAGCAGCGACGGCTCGCGTTGCATGCCGCGCCAGAATGGAAGTTCTTGAACAACACTTTGCTCTTGCGCATGCGCCGCGAGCCGCTCCGCCCAGTCCCGGAACGACGTCCCCCGCAGCGGCAGCACCACTGCCTGTCCGGCCGCGATCACCTGCCAGGCCGCCACAAGGTCCGGCACCAGGATCCGCCACGACACGCCATCGACCGCAAGGTGATGGATCGCAAGCCACAGCCGACCGGCCTGCGCCGGTCCGGCATCGAACCAAACCGCCTGCACCATCGTGCCAGACATCGGACTGAGCCGCCGCTCCGCGGCTTCCACCTCCGCCGCGATCAGCTCGCGCAACGCCGCATCATCGTCGATACCGGCAACATCGATCCGCCGCAGGCAGGCAGAGGCCGCAACCGATCCGGGCGGCATCACCTCAAGCTGCCATTCCGCAGCACTCGCTGTCTCCGACAAGCCATCCCGGTCTGGCGAAGTTCGATCTTGCGGCACCAACGTGAGCCGCAGCCGCAATGCATCATGATGGTCGAGCACTGTCGCCAGCGCCGCCGTCAGGTGCTCCTGCGAAAGTCCCGCCGGCACCCGCAGCAGCATCGACTGGCTGAACCCGTCGAGCGGTCCGCCGCGCTCCTGCAGCCAGAGCATGATCGGCGTCGCCGGTAGCACGCCGACCGCAAGCCGTGCCCGGTCGGCCTCCGACAGCGCCGACGCCGCTGGCTCCGCCACAACGCCGGCTGCGGCCGCCAACGCCTCCACAGTCTGATTCTGGAACACCATGCGCGGCGTGATCGACAGCCCGGCCCGCCGCGCCCGGCTCACCAGTTGGATCGACACGATACTGTCGCCGCCGCGCTCGAAGAAGTTGTCGTCGACGCCGACCCGTTCGAGCCCCAGCACCTCGGCAAACAGCGAACATAGGATCGTCTCCTGCGGCGTACGCGGCGTACGATGCGAATGCGCAGAACCCAACTCAGGCTCCGGCAGCGCCCGGCGGTCGAGCTTGCCGTTTGGCGTCAGCGGCAAACGCTCCAGCACCACCAGCGCGGATGGCACCATGTAGTCCGGCAACTGTCGCGACAGCGCGGCCCGCAGCGCCGCCGTGTCCAGCACCGCGCCCGCTGTCGCCACCACATAGCCGATCAGCCGCTGACCACCGGCGCCATCCCGCCGCGCGATCACAGCGGCCTGCGACACGCCCGCTTGCGCGGTCAGCACCGCCTCGATCTCGCCCGGCTCGATCCGGAACCCGCGCAGCTTCACCTGCGCGTCCGCCCGGCCCAGGAACTCCAGCACGCCGTCGGACCGCCACCGCGCCAGGTCCCCGGTCCGGTACATCCGGCTACCGGCCGCGCCGTTCGGGTCGGCGACGAAGCGTTCCGCCGTCAGCGACGCACGGTTCAGATATCCCCGCGCCAGCCCGACGCCCGCGATGTACAGCTCGCCCGCAACACCCGCAGGAACAGGCTCAAGACCGTCATCCAAAACGTAGGCTTGGTAATTGGGAAGAGGACGGCCGATGGGGACGTTCAAACCATTTTCGTCGCGAACAACAACGTGCCCAACCGCATCGATCGTGGTTTCGGTCGGACCGTAGAGATTGGTGACTTGTCCGATCTCAAAGCTACGGGAAATCTCTCGCTGAAGCTCCGACGACAAAGCTTCACCGCCCAGTACCAGATGCTTCAAAGAAGTTGTTTGCGGAGCGTCCCCACGAACCGATTCAAAAAACGACGGCGTGCAATTCAGCAAATTCACTTTCTGCTGAACCAACTGCTCCCACAATTGATGCGGCGACTCACGTGTCGCATCGTCGATCACGACGATGGACGCGCCGTGGACCAACGGTAGTGTTGCTTGCTCAATTGAAGGATCGAATGCGCACGAACTGAGAAGCGCAATTCGAAAACCTGGCGCAACTCCAAACTCTTGTCCCAGCATGATGATTTTATTGGCGAGGCTCGCGTGTTCGACGACGACGCCCTTTGGCATTCCGGTGGATCCGGAGGTGTAGATGACATAGGCCGGGTGGGCGGGATCGAGGTCGAGCGGCGGCGCGGTGTCGGACTGCCGCGCGATCGCCGGCCAGTCGGCGTCGAGCCGCACCAGCTGCGCCGCGGCCGCCTCGGGCAGCCGGTCGAGCAGGGCCGCCTGCGTCACCAGCACGGGCGCGCCGGCGTCGGCCAGCATGAATGACAACCGCTCGCGCGGATAGTTCGGGTCGAGCGGCAGGTAGGCGCCGCCGGCCTTGAGGATGCCGAGCAGCCCGACCACCATCTCGGGCGAGCGTTCCACGCACAGGCCGACGATGGTCTCGGGCCCGACGCCGAGGCTCTGCAGGTGATGCGCCAGGCGGTTGGCGTGGGCGTCGAGCTCGGCGTAAGTCAGCGTGCGGTCCTCGAACACCACCGCAACCGCATCCGGCGTCCGTGCCGCCTGAGCGGCAAACAGCGCTGGCAGGGTCAGCG
>JAWVEC010000229.1:0-2816 GCA_033856975.1 Gaiellales bacterium | reverse complement strand
TTCCGGAGCGACCCGAGGGCGATCTCGCCCGCCTGCGGGCGAACGTGGTGTCGCGCCCCGGGTGCGCCGCCGCCGCGCGGGCTCTGGGTCTGGGCGGGATGCTCGAAGCGGAGGCAGAGGAGATCGGACGCGAGGCGGCGGCGACGGCGCCGGTGCTGGCGGCCTCGGACACCGTGCTGGCCGAGCTGATCGAAGCAGCGATCGGCGCATGCTTCCTCGTGTTCGGCTTCGACCTGGTCGCGCCCGCGGTCGCCGACGCGTTCGCCGACCGCGTCGAGTACGTGCTTGAAACACACGTCGATCACAAGACCGTGCTCCAGGAAGAGGTTGCACGTCAGGGGTGGTCTGTAACCTATCTTCTGGTCGACGCGATCGGCCCCGACCACGACCGCCTCTTCACCTCAGCGGCCGTCGTGGACGGACGGGAGCTGGGCAGGGGCTCGGGCACCAGCAAGAAGGCGTCCGAGCAGGAAGCCGCGAGGGAGGCGCTGAGAGCGCTCTCCCAGACCGGGACGTGACAGCCGAGGACAGGTAGAGGCGCGAGATGTATTTGAAAGCGGTTCGCATGCGGGGCTTCAAGTCGTTCGCTCACGGCGTCGAGCTGCGCTTCGATGAAGGCATCGCCGTCGTCGTGGGACCCAACGGCAGCGGCAAGTCCAACATCGCCGACGCGCTCCAGTGGGCGATGGCGGTTCAGTCGCCCGCCCAGCTGCGCGCCCCCACCGGCCAGGACGTCCTGTTCGGAGGCTCCGACAGCCGCCCGCCGGCCGGCGTCTGCGAGGTCGAGCTGGTGCTGGACAACGAGTGCGGCACGCTGCCGATCGAGTTCAACGAGGTCTCGGTGATGCGCCGGCTGTACCGCGACGGCGAGAGCGAGTACCACCTCAACCGCGCCAAGGTGCGGCGGCTGGACGTGCTCGAGCTGCTGTCCGATACCGGCCTCGGCCGCGAGATGCACTCCGTGATCGGGCAGGGCAAGGTGGAGGAGATCCTGCTCTCCAAGCCCCACGAGCGGCGCCGCTTCGTCGAGGAGGCTGCCGGGCTCGGCAAGTACCAGCGGCGGCGATCGCGGGCAGAGCAGAAGCTGGCCCGGGTGGCCACCGAGCTGGAGCGGGCGCGCGACCTGGAGCGCGAGGTGCGTGCCCGGCTGCGGCCGCTGGCGATGCAGGCCACCGCGGCCGAGCGGGCGGCCAAGCTGGGCGCCGAGATCGCCGAGGGCCGGGTGGCGCTGCTCTCGTCGGAGCTGTTGGGGGAGCGTGGCCGGGTGGTCGATCTGCGCGAACGTCTCACCACGGCCACCAAGCTCCAGGCCGACGTTGCCGGCGACGCTGCGGCGGTCGCCGCACGCCGCGAGCAGGCGGAGCATGAGCTGGCCGGCCTGTCCGCCGAGCAGGAGCGCGCCGCGCGCGCCTTCTACGCCTTCGAGTCGTCGCGGGAGCGGCTGGCGGCGGAGGCGGGACGGATCGCCACCGCGCTTGGCCGGCTCGAGCGGGGCGCCCAGCGCCGGCGGCTGGAGGCCGGAGAGCTGGCCGCCGCCGCCGACCGTGCCCGCACCGAGGCGACCGCCGCCGACGAGCTGGCGGCCGCGCTCGAGGCTGAGGCCGGCACGATCGGTGACGTCGATGTCGAGGCCGCCGCGCAGGCCGCGGCGCAGACTGAGGCCGCGCTGGCTGCGGCGCTCGACGCGCGCCGCGGCCACGCCGATGCGGAGGGCAAGGCCGCCAACGTGCGGCGCGAGCTGGAGTCGGGTATCGCGCGGTCGGGCGAGCTGAGCGAGCGGCTCAAGACGCTGAAGGCGTCGGCCGAGGCCGGCAAGCAGCAGCTGGCGGCCGCCGAGGGCCGGTCACTCGAGCTTGGCGAGCAGCTGGCCGCTGCGGGTGAGCGCCTGGTGGCCGCCGAGGGGGCCTGCGCCGAGAGCGAACAGATGGCGGAGGCGGCCCGCGGAGTGCTGCGTGACGCCCGCGCCCGAGCCGACGAGTCGGCTGCCGCCGAGCAGTTGGCGCAGACACGGCTGCTCGCGCTGGAGACGGCCGTCGATCGCGGCGAGGGGCTCTCACCGGCCGCGCGTGCGCTGCAGGAGGCGGGCGCACGGCTGGTCGTTCAGGGGGTCGAGGCGGCGCCGGGGTACGAGCGAGCGGTGGCCGCTGCGCTCGGCTGGCGGGCCGGGGCGGTGGTCGTCGAGCGCGTCGACGAGGCGATCTCGCTGCTGGCGGAGGGCGAGGGCGAGCTGGGAGTCGTCCTGGCCGGCCGCACGCCCGCGTCATCCGCCCACGACGGCCGTCCGCTGAGCGACGTCTGCACCGTCCACGACGCCTCGCTTGTCGCTCTGATCGAGGGCGTGCGCCTGGTGGAGGACTTGGCCGGCGTCACCTCTGGCATCGCCGTCACCATCTCTGGCAACGGCATCGACGCCGATCGCGGCGAGCTGTGGCGTACGGCAGACGCGGCGGAGTCGTCGTGGCTGGCGGCCCGGGCCGAGCGCGATCGGCTGCGGGCCGAGATGCCCGCGCTGGCGGCCGCGGCGGCCGCGTCGTTGGCCGCAGCCGAGGTGGCGGCTTCCGGCCTCGAGCAGGCGCTGGCGGCAGACGGCTCCCTGCGAACGGCGCTGGCCGAGGCGCGGCGGCTGGAGAGCGAGGTCGCGCAGGCGCACCGCACGGCGGTGGCGCGGCGCGACCAGCAGGCCGACGAGCTGGCACGCTGCGACGCTGCCCGCGATCTGGCCGAGACTGACCTCGAGTCCGAGTCCGCGCGGCTGATCGACCTGCGGGCGGCGGCGGCGGGCTTCGATGCGATCGTCACCGAGCGGCGCGCCGCTG
>JAWVEC010000228.1:0-3437 GCA_033856975.1 Gaiellales bacterium | reverse complement strand
CCTCGGCGAGCGCAAGCTACGTGGGCATTGCGCTGCTGAGCACCGTGGTCGTGTTCGGCGCGATCGTGCTGGTCGTCGTCAACTCTCCCGGCTGGCCCAAGGTCAAGGCCTCGTTCTTCAACGTCTCGGAGTTCCGCTCGACGTTCCCGGACATTGCCCGGCACTTCGTGCTGGACGTCAAGGTGTTCTGCATTCTCGAGGTCGCGATCCTGATCCTGGCGCTGGGAATCGCGGTCGTCCGCAGTCTCCCCGGGCCGATCTTCTTTCCGCTGCGGGCGCTCGCGATCGTCTACACGGACTTCTTCCGCGGCATCCCGACCATCCTGGTGATCTTTCTGCTTGGCTTCGGCGTGCCCGGCTTGCAACTGTCGGCGGTTCCGAGCAGCGCCCTGTTCTGGGGCGGCGTCGGGCTCGTGCTGGTGTATACGGCGTACGTCACGGAGGTGTATCGGGCCGGCATCGAGTCGGTACATCCCAGCCAGGAGGCAGCCGCCCGCTCGCTGGGACTCTCGCGGGGAAAGACGATGCGGTACGTCGTGCTGCCGCAGGCCATCCGGCGCGTGGTGCCGCCGCTGCTGAACGATTTCATCGGACTGCAGAAGGACACCGCACTGCTCGGCCTGCTGGGCCCTGTCGAGGCCTTCCAACGTTCGAACATCAGCACCAACGCGGACTTCAACTACACCCCCTACCTGGGCGCGGCGGCACTGTTCATCGCAATCACGATCCCTCTGGCACGGCTGACAGACTGGCTGATCGTTCGCGATCGGCGGCGGCAACAGGCGGGCGGGATGAGATGACCACCGCCGAGCCGATCCTGCAGGTGCGGTCGCTGCGAAAGTCGTTCGGAAGCCTGGAGGTGCTGCGCGGCATCGATCTGGACGTCGCCGAACACGAGGTCGTCTGTTTGATCGGCGCGTCAGGTTCGGGGAAATCGACGCTGCTTCGCTGCATCGACCTGCTGGAACCGATCGATGGAGGGTCGATCGTGCTTCAGGGACAGGAGATCACCGGTCGGGACGTCAACGCCAACAAGGTGCGCCAGGGCGTCGGCATCGTGTTCCAGTCGTTCAACCTGTTCCCGCACATGTCGGTGCTCAGCAACGTCACGCTGGCCCCGCGGAAGGTGCTCGGCATGAGCAGATCACAGGCCAACGACGCCGCGATGGCGCTGCTCGAGCGATTCGGTCTCGAAGACAAGCGCGACGAGTACCCCGACCGGCTCTCGGGGGGCCAGCAGCAGCGAGTTGCGATCGTGCGCGCGCTGGCGACCAAGCCGCAGCTGATGCTGCTGGACGAGGTGACCAGCGCGCTCGACCCCGAGCTGGTGGCCGAGGTGCTGAGCGTGATCCGCGGGTTGGCAGAGGGCGGCATGACGATGCTGATCGCGACCCACGAGATGGGCTTCGCGCGGGACATCGCCAGCCGCGTCTGCTTCCTCGACGCCGGCGTGCTGCTCGAACAGGGGCCGCCGGAACAGATCTTCAGCGCTCCCCAGGAGGAGCGAACCCGCCAGTTCCTTCAGCGCATCATCGAAGCCGGGAGGTTGTAGCCATGGCACGCGAGCACACCATCGACCCCACCGTGATCCATCACCACTGGGACAACCGGCTGGCGCCGGCGCTGACGATCCAGCCCGGCGACACCGTCCACTACGACCTGCTGATGGCCGGCGACGGCCAGGTGGACGAGCACGGTCGCGCCGAGACGACCGTGTTTGACTGGGACACGCTCTACAACCTGTCCGGGCCGCTGTTCGTGGAGGGGGCGGAGCCGGGTGACACGCTCTCGATCGAGATCATCTCGCTGGAGACCGGCGACTGGGGCTGGACATCGATCCTCCCGGAGCTGGGATTGCTGCCGGACGACTTCCCCCAGCCCTACCTGCACATCTCGAATCTGCGAGGCGGCGGGCGGGTGCCGTTCGCCGAGGGCATCACCATCCCGCGGGCTCCGTTCCTGGGCACGATGGGCACCCACCCCGACGACCCGGTCGAGGCGCCGCCGTTTCCGCCCAACAAGGGCGGCGGCAACATCGACAACCGCCACCTGGTGGCCGGCTCCACGCTGCTCTTGCCGGTGTGGATGCCTGGCGCGCTGTTCTCGTGCGGTGATCCCCACGCCGCCCAGGGCGACGGTGAAGTCTGCGTGAGCGCGATCGAGTGCCCGATGCGCGCCAGCCTGCGCTTCGACGTGATCAAGCGGACGATCGCGGCGCCCAGCTTCCGCACGTCCGGGCCGCTGGCGACCGAGACGGCAGGGCGCGGCTACCACGCCACCATGGGCATCGCACCCGACCTGATGGAGGGCTCCAGGATGGCCGTGCGGGCGATGATCGAGTGGCTGGGACAGGAGCACGGCCTCGAGCGCCAAGCCGCCTACGTGCTGTGCAGCCTGGCCGGTGACCTGAAGGTGCACGAGGTCGTGGATGCCGGGGTGTGGAACGTCGGCTTCGCGATGCCCCTGGAGGTATTCGAGCGGTGAGCTGCCGCCGCGGCGGCGTTGGTACACTCCTGCGCCGGGGCCGTTAGCTCAGCTGGTAGAGCAGGGGACTCTTAATCCCAAGGTCGAAGGTTCGATCCCTTCACGGCCCATCACGATCTGCGGCATAAGGCATCGCGTTGGGCCGGCCGCCGCCAGCCGGCGCAGCTTGCTCTCCTCAAGCGTGCGAGGCCTATTGCCGATGAGGCCGTCGGAATCGCCGGCGTACGAATCGGCGGCCGCGAACGCTCGAGCGAGGGACGTTGTACGAACCCAACATCACTGAGGTGACCCCGGCGGCGGTGGAGGAAGGCATTCGCGGCGTGCACCAGCGCCCGCTGTTGTACGGGGTCTTGGTGGTCGCCTTCTTCGCGTTCGGTCTCTGGTACATGACCGGCGGGAGCGCCACCGGGAGTCCTCACCAGGCGGAGCAGCTGATCCTCACCGGCGGCGGCACCGATCCAGCCCTCGGCGGCCTGGTTCCTCAGGCTGCGGTTGAGACTGTCCACTGCACCCAGAACAGCCAAGGAGTGTTTGCCCGGCTGCGGGGTCTCATCGTCAACGGCAACCAGTCCGGCCACGCCGCTTCGAACGATCCGCCGACGTATTACACGTGCAATGGCACGGCCACAACCGGCCAGCCGATGTACTGGTGCGTCACCTACCCGCCTCGCGACAATCACTACGGGTTGTCCCCTCAGGTGGCGGGACGGCAGCCGGACGCCTCCTGCCCAAGCTAGCCAGGAGGGGTGACCCCTGGGTGAGGTACGCGCTCAGCGGGCTCGCGCACCCGCCGGCATCTCGCCGCCCCCTTCACCCGACAGACGGCTCTTGATGGCCGAAAGCGGCCGAGCGACATCTTCCAGCGACTTGCGTGCCGCCTCGACGCCCCATATCAGCTCGCTGAGACCGCCGGCCGCCATCAGCACCGAGCCGATCACGTAACCGATGAACAC
>JAWVEC010000227.1:0-2679 GCA_033856975.1 Gaiellales bacterium | reverse complement strand
GCAGGTCCTCGGCCAGCGTCACGTGCCGCGCATAGCGCTGGTCGGCCTCGATCATCTGCGAGCGGCGCAGCTCGTTTCGGCCCTCGATCGCGGCCAGGCAGGTGAGGCCGGGCGCCACTCGCAGTGTCTCGGCGTAGCGGCTCTTGTAGCGGTCGATGATCTCGCGCGGCTTGGGCCGCGGCCCGACCAGCGACATGTCCCCCCGCAGCACGTTCAGGAACTGCGGCAGCTCGTCCAGCGAGGTCGATCGCAGAATGCCGCCCAGCGGCGTGATGCGGCGGTCGCCGCGCATGTACCACAGCCCGTGTCCCTCGCCCTGGGCGCCCACCGTCATCGTGCGGAACTTGTAGATCGTGAACTCGCGGTCGTCCCGGCCCACCCGCTGCTGTCGGAACAGGATCGGACGGCCCTGGGTCGCCCACAAAGCCGCCGCCACCGCGCCCATCAGCGGCGCCACCACCGGCAGCGCCAGCGCCGCGCCGGCCAGGTCGAGCAACCGCTTTCCGTGCCGCTCGTAGCCGCTCATCCCACCGTGCGCGTGCCGGCCGCCGCGTCCCAGGTCGCCGGTACGCCGCGGCGCAGGTAGCGAAGCAGCGAGACGAACGTCGCCCAGGTGATCAGCAGGTAGTAGTGCAGGATGCTGATGCCGGGCACGCGCCCGCCGGCCGCGATCGAGATCAGCGCCAGGCCGAGGCCGGCCAGCTGCACCGCCAGCGCAACCGTGTAGATGCCGCCGGCCGCCACCGCCAGGGCGAGGCTGACCGCCAGCAGCACCACGTGCAGCAGTCCCGTCAGGTAGCGCAGGAAGCGGTGCGAGACGATCGCCACCGCATACAGCGGCGGAAACCGCCACAGCTTCCACATCGAGCCCTTGAAGATGGCCAGCCAGCAGTGCTCCAGGAAGCGCGACTTGCGCCCGAACTCGTCCTCGATGTCGGTGGTCATGTTCTCGACCGCGTGCGCCTCAGGCTCGTACACGGCCCGGAAGCCCTGCTGGACGACGTGGTAGGGGAACGAGATGTCGTGGTCGTCGGCCGGGTGCAGCTCGCGGTACAGCGAGCGGCGGATCGAGTGGATGGCGCCGTTCGAGGCCGTCTCCGAGTGCACGGCCGACTCGTTTCGCCGCAGCCACATCTCATACCGCCAGTAGAGCCCCTCCTGGTTGGTGCCGTTGTTGGGGTTGATCAGCTCGACCCGGCCGGTCACCATTCCCACGCCGGCGTCGGCGTACGGACGCACCATCCGCCGCACCGAGTCGGCGTCCCACATCACGTTGGCGTCGCCCATGCAGACGATCTCGCCCGTCGTCTGGCGCACGGCGCGGTCGAGCGCCGGCATCTTGCCGCCGCGCGGGCAGATCAGCAGGCCGACGCCGCGGCCGGCGTAGCGCTGCACGATCTCGTGTGTCCGGTCGCTGGAGGCGTCGGAGGTGACCAGGATCTCGAGCAGCTCGCGCGGATAGTCCAGCGCCAGCGTGTTGTCGAGCTTGGCCTCGATCACCGCCTGCTCGTTGTAGGCCGGGATCAGGAAGCTGACGGTGGGCAGGATGTCGGCCTTCACAACCGGCCGCGGCCGCACGCGCGCCATCGCCGCCATGAACAGCGGATAGCCGGCGTGGGTCCACACGATCGATACGAGGCAGACCCAGAAGACGACCTCGAGCAGGAGAATCACGCCTCCAGTGTACCGGCCGCACCCCGCGCCACCCGGCGCTCCGCCACCCGTGCCGGCGCGAACAGCAGGGCGCCCGAGACGACCAGCATCGCGACCACGAAGAAGTAGCTGAACTGCATCGTCAGGTAGAAGAAGTTTGCGGCAGCGGTGGCTGCCAGAGCGGCCAGCAGCCCGCTGCCGAACCGCGCGGCATCCTCGTCCGTGCTGCGGCCGACCGCGACCGCGCACAGCGTCAGGTAGGCGAACCAGGCCAGGTAGACGACCAGGCCGACCATGCCGGTCTCGACCAGCGTGGCGATCCAGAAGCTGTGCGGCGAGAAGTCCGCCTTGCCGGTGACGTACTGGTAGAAGACGGCGAAGGTGTTGAAGCCCATCCCAAACAGCGGATTGGGATCGAGCGCGGGTGGCACCAGCTGGTAGAACTGGAAGTGCACCAGCGTGCCACGGCCGCTGAAGTTGGTGCGCGAGTGCACCACCGTCTGCACGAAGTGCGAGGCCGAGTAGGCCACCGCCGCCAGCCCGGCCAGGCCAGCGAACGCGGCCGCGATCGTGCGCGTGCGGGGCAGGATCGGCCGGATCCAGGGCAGCAGGATGACCAGGCCCACCAGGTCTCCCAGCGCCGCGCTGCGAGACAGGGTCAGCACCTGGACGGCGGCCAGGAACAACAGCAGCCCGCCGATCCGGCGCCGGCCGCGGGGATGGGCGAGGTAGTAGGGCAGCAGCATCAGCAGCGGCACGCACAGGATCACGCCCAGGTGGTTGGGGTCGCCGGTGAGCGCGTTGATGCGGTAGATGTTGGACGTGCCCGCGACCTGCCCGTAGACGTTGATGCCGGTCGTCTTGCCGTGGCCGAGTGTCAGCGCGCCGACCACGATCCGGTCGAGGTTGATGCCGGCGCCGGCCTGTGCGGCCAGCTGCACGACGCCGTACGCGGAGCAGATCACGATCCCGGCCGTGAACCAGCGCACCGCTCGCACGTACAGCCCCCGCCCGCCCCTGGCCAGC
>JAWVEC010000226.1:0-3939 GCA_033856975.1 Gaiellales bacterium | reverse complement strand
AAGATCGAGCACCTGCGCCGTGTCTCCCAGGAGCCGGTGTCGCTGGCCGCACCCGTCGGCGAGGACTCGACCGAGCTGGGCGAGCTGATCGAGGACGAGCGCCAGATGCGTCCGGGCCAGGACATGGCCGAGGAACAGCGTGACAGCCGGGTGGCCGAGCTGATCGCGCAGCTGCCCTACCGCGAGCGCACCATCCTCGAGCTTCGCTACGGACTCGGCGGCGGCCAGCCGCATACGCTGGAAGAGGTCGGCCGCCGGTTCGGCGTGACCCGCGAGCGCGTGCGTCAGATCGAGACGCGCACGCTACGCAGGCTTGCCACCACCGGCGAGCACGCCGATCTGCGCCACCTGATCGACTGACCCGCGGGTCTGGATCGGTCAGCATGCGAGCCGATAAACCTGCGGGAAGGCGCTGGTAGACTGCGCGAGCCGATCCTCGGTAGCTCAATGGTAGAGCATCCGGCTGTTAACCGGAGGGTTGCAGGTTCGAGTCCTGCCCGAGGAGCCTAGGGACAGAGCCAAAACGGGGTGTCCGCGGCCCCGACACCCCCGCGTTCTCCCGGGGACTGCCGAAGCCGCGTCAGCGTGGCCCCTATTTGCGCCCGAAGTGGGCGGCATGAGACGTGTGCACCCGGTCGACCACGTCGTGCTCGCCGCGGCGGCGAAGGCTGGCGACGTTCCAGACGACGGTCGTGAAGAACATTGGGAACTTCGGAATGAACCTCCGCATGGGAGCCTTCTTCCAGTGGTTCCGACCCTCCAAGCAGGACCGCTCGGACGAGTCCTACGCCCAGCAACCACGAGTCGGGGGGCAAATATCCACCTCAGCGACCGCTGTGCTCGGCGAACGAACGTGACGTCGCACCCTAGCAGTGTCCACGCCGCCACGCGCCGGTGCTGGGGGCGTGGCTGAGCGGCGGCCCCAGCCGGCGTCTTGAGAGCTGGTTTCAGAACGAGCAGATAGACTCATCACGGACCCGAGGCTCAACGGGAGATGCGATGAAACGTCCGTTCGAGGACGTGCAGCCGCCCGGGCTGGTGGCATTGATCGACAAGGAGCAACTCGCGCACAAGCTGGAGCTGCGCGTTGGGGAGGTTGTGTCCCACGCCCAGCAGGTGGGATTCCCGCGGCCTGTCGCCTACTTCCGTGGACGCATCCTCTGGGACGAGGCAGCGGTGGATCTCTGGCTCGGCGAACGGGCCGACGCGCGTCAGGGCGACCTGTAAGGACAGGAGACGGGATAGCGAAAGCGGTATCTGACCTGAGCGTCTAACCTGCTCGAGCAGCTTTGCGGTATTCACGATCTGCGGACACACGGGAGGTGGCTGGTGGATTCGAGCGGCACGGACGAGATCGCGGGTGACATCGACGCCTGGGCGCGGTCGCACGGCTTCGAGCCGTCGGATGAGCAGATCGGCGGCGCCACGCCGCTGCTGCGCCAGGGCGTGATGGACTCCACAGCAGACGCCTACGCCGGCGACGTGGGTGGACGCAGGGCACTGCTGGCGGAGTTTGCCGTCGGCTCGCCGGACGCTTCCGAGATGTTCGGCGGGTCAGGCGTATCGAGCACCTGGTTCACGCTTTTTCTGTTCTCCGTCGACGCGTCCCGCCTCAAGCGCCTGACGATCCATCCCACGCGCTTCACCGACGGTGACTGGATCGGGCGCCTGCTGCACCGCGACCATCGTGTGGCCACCGTGCGCGACGACTTCGACCAGCGCTACCGGGCGATCGCATCCGGCGAGGCCCCAGACGAGCAGGTTGCGGCATTCCTCGACGCGGCGTTCGTCGACTGGCTGTTGGCGCAGGATGAGCTGGCGATCGACATCGAGCATCACGACGAACACGGCGGCTACCTGGTCGTGGCCCGGTCGGGCATCGGCATCGGGGATGAGGCGCTCGATCTCCTTCAACAACAGGCCGGGTACGTCGCCGAGCATGCGGCCGCCGTGCTGTGAGCCGGACGTCGGCGTTGCTAGGATTCCTGACATGATCAGCCTGACCGAGACCGCAGCCGCCAAGATCCGCACGCTCGCAGCCGTCGACGCCGATGCCAAGGTGCTGAGGCTGGCCGTCGAGGGTGGTGGATGCTCGGGCTTTCAGTACGCGGTCGGATTCGACACCGCGGCCGAGGAGGACGACCTCCAGTGGGAGAGCAACGGCGTCACGATCGTCGTCGATCGCACCAGCCTGCCCTACCTCGACGGCTCGACGGTCGACTACAGCGACGGGCTGATCGGTGCCGGCTTCCGGTTCGAGAATCCCAACGTCGCTTCGAGCTGCGGCTGCAACGCGTCGTTCCAGGCCAAGGAGGGCGTGGAGGGGCCGTACAGCCCCAAGCAGGGCAGCGAGTGCGGATAGTGATCGCCGTGCGGCGCGACCGGATGTAGGAGCGCGCTAGGCTGGAGGGGAACCGCCGTCTGCCCAAGCGAATCAGCGTCGTCCGCTCTTGACGACTTGCTGGTTTGGCTGGACACTCGGATAGCGAACATGGGCACCGCTCGTCGACACCTGCTGCTGTTTGCCGCGCTCGCGGCGTCCGTCGTGCTTGCCGGCTGCGGCACCAGTGGCGGCAGCTCCAGCGGCGCGGCGCCGACCACCGGCAGCTCCTCGAGCCCCTATATCCCGGCCTCGGGCACCGACCAGACGGGCATCCTGTTCCCGAAGTACGCGAACAAGTCGGCCGGATACTCGTTCCTCTACCCCGGTGGCTGGCGGATCGCCGAGAAGCCTCCGGCCGGCGTGCGGATCTCGCGCTTCGGCAACGCGATCACCGCCGCGGTCACGGCCCGCAAGAGCGTGCCCTTCTTCAAGGGTTACCAGACGACGCTCGAGAAGCAGCTGGCGGACCCGAAAAACACCAAGAAGCAGCTGTCCAAGATCGCCGTGCCGGCCAGCGAGGTCAAGATCGGCGAGTTCAAGGCGGTGCGAGCCGTGATCGAGCAGGTGCGGCCCACCGGCACCACGACTCCCGACGAGACGATCGTGGTCGTGCGCTACCTGTTCTGGAAGTCCGGCAAGCTGCTGACGCTCTCGATGAGCTCGGTCAAGGGCATCAACAACACAGCCGCCTACGATCTGATCGCCAGCAGCGTGCGCTGGTAGTCCGCCCGGCGCGCTCGTTGACCCGAGTTCCGCGGCTGGCGATGGCCCTCAACAGCCGCTAGGCTCGGGCGTGTGATCGTCACCGACGCCGTCGAGGCATATCTGCTCGAGTCGCGAGCCGCGCCCGACCCGGTGCTTGCCGAGATGGAGGCACACGCGGAACGCGACGGGATCCCGATCGTGGTGCCCGTCACCGGTGCGCTGCTCCAGGTGCTGACCGCTGCGGCCGGTGCGCGGCGGGTGGTGGAGGTCGGCACGGCGATCGGCGTCTCCACGCTGCACATCGCGCGGGCGCTGCCAGACGGCGGCGAGATCGTCTCGTTCGAGGTGGACGAGCAGCGCCACCTGGCGGCCGGCGGCTACCTCGAACGGGCCGGCGTCGCAGATCGGGCCGATCTGCGACTGCAGGATGCCGGCGAGGGCCTCGCCGGATTGGATCGGGACAGCTTCGACATGGCATTCCTGGACGGCCTCAAGGGCGACTACCCGCGCCACCTCGAGCTGGCCATCCCGCTGCTGCGCGTGGGCGGCACGATCGTGGTCGACAACACCCTGCTCTCGGGGACGGTGGCCGAGGGCCGGCCGGCCGCACACTGGACGCAGGAGGCGGTCACGACGATGCGCGAGTTCAACGCAGCGCTGCTGGGACGTGAGGACATGCACTCGGTGCTCCTGCCGGTGGGCGACGGCGTGATCGTGGCGGTGCGGCGATGAGGCGGTTCGGCATCGCACTGCTGGCGTGCCTGGGGATTGCGCTGCTGATCCCGGCCCGTGCCGCCGCCCTGCCGGCCGGCACCCACGTGCAGCTGTTCCTGGGCGGGCTCAACTCGCCC
>JAWVEC010000225.1:0-16261 GCA_033856975.1 Gaiellales bacterium | reverse complement strand
TCGTCGCCGCTGGGGGACGGATCGATGATCCGTGTGTAGCTGACCTCGTCGTCGTACCCTTGCATGGCTGACCTCCCAAAGACGGCATCCACGAGATTACCAACCGGGGCGGACGGGGCGGTAGACTGTCCGCACATGGACCCCGGTCGCACCCCGATGGAAGAGGCCGAAGCCCAGCTCTATCGGCGTATCCAGGAGCTGAGGACACGCGCGCGCGGTGGCGAAGCCGGCGAGGCTGAGGGCCTCGGCGACCAGCGGCCGGCGATGCCCGACCTGCGGACGATCCTGGCCCGCGCCGAGAGCCACGTCGACGAGCTGCGATCGACCGCGGCCTCGCTCGAGGAGACGCTGCCGGAGCGCGTCGAGCAGGCCGTCGAGCGGGCGATGACCAGCCACTCGGACAGCCGCCGCGCCGACGAGCTGCGCGAGCTGTTGCGGGGGCTGTCGCGGCAGGTCGAACAGGTCAACCGCGACCTGCTGGCCGAGCGGCTGGGTCGGATCGAGGATCTGGAACTGGTGGTCGACCTCGTCTCGACGGGCATGGCCGCGCTGCGCCAGGACGTGGCCACGCTGACCGGCCTGGTGGAGCACGTCGACGGCGGCGTGGACGGCGTGATCGAGAAGCTCGACCAGCCGCTGCAGGTGACCGTCGAGCGGCCCAAGCGAAGCGGCGTGCGCGACCTGTTCGCGCCCACCACCGGCGAGCCCCCGCAGGCCGGCTAGAAGCCCCTAACCCGGCAGCACCGCCACGCAGTCGATCTCGACCCTGATGCCGCCCGGCAGCGCTGCCACCTGAACCGTGGTGCGGGCCGGAGGCGGATCGGGAAAGGCGGCGCCGTAGGCCTCGTTCATCTCCTCGAAGTCGGCGATGTCCTGGAGAAAGACGCCGCAGCGAACCACGTCGGCCGGCCCGCAGCCCGCGGCGGTCAGGATCAGGAACATGTTCTCGAGCGCCAGCCGCGTCTCGGAGCCGACGCCGTCGCCCGGCTCGTAGCGGCCGTCGCGCAGCGGCCCCTGGCCGGAGACGTACACGAACCGGCCCTCGGCCACGATCGCCGGCGAGTACGGCCCCAGCCTGGTGACGTCGACCGTGACGGCGCGGCGGCTCATCGCGTCTCCACGACGGCCGGCCACACCTGCGGGTTGGCCAGGTTGGAGGGCCGCTCGCCGCGCAGGATCTGGGCCAGGCCGCGGCATGCCAGCCGCGCCATGCCCTCACGCGTCTCGCGCGTGGCCGAGCCGATGTGCGGCACCAGCAGGGCGTTCTCGCACGCCAGCAGATCCGGGTGCACTCGCGGCTCGTCCTCGAACACGTCCAGGCCGGCGCCCGCCAGGTGCCCGGAGCGCAGCGCCGCGGCCAGCGCCCGCTCGTCCACGACCGGGCCGCGGCTCGAGTTGACCAGGATCGCACCCTGCTTCATACGGGCCAGCTCGGCGGCGCCGATCAGATGCCGGGTGTCGCCTGAGAGCGGCACCGTCACGGCCACGAAGTCGGACTCATCCAGCACGCGGTCGAGCTCGTCGCGATCGCGGCCCGCGAACAGCACCCTCATGCCGAAGCCCTCGGCCCGGCGGGCGACCGCGCGCCCGATCCGACCCGGTCCGATAATGCCAAGCGTCTTTCCATGCACGTCGGTGCCCAGCATCAGGTCGAAACTCCACTTGGTCCAGTGGCCGTCGCGCAGGTATCGCTCGGCCTCGCCCATGCGCCGGGCGGCGCCCAGGATGAGGGCGAACGTGAGGTCGGCGGTCGCCTCGGTCAGAACGTCCGGCGTGTAGGCGATCGGGATGCCGTGAAGCTCCGCCGCGGCCAGGTCGATGTGGTCGAGGCCGACCGAGACGGTGGCCAGCGCGCGCAGCCCCGGGGTGGCCAGAAAGCTCGCATCGATGGGGTCGATCAGGTAGCAGACCGCGGCGTCGCAACCGGTTGGATCCGATCCTCGCACCAGCTCGTGATCGCCCAGCTCGGCCAGTCCGGCCTGCGAGACATCCTGCATGATCAGTACCCGCATCGCTATCCTCCCCCCGCGAGATGACGGCAACGGTATCAGGGCAGCGACGGGCGGAGGGACGACATCGTGGGTGTGACGAAGGTGATCGAAGTGATCGGGAGCTCGAGCGAGAGCTCCGACGACGCGGTGCGCGAGGCGCTCTCGGCGGCATCGCGGTCGATCCGCGGCATCACCCGGGTCGAGGTGATCTCGACCAGCTGTGAGGTGAAGGACGGCCACATCGCCCGCTGGGACGTCCTGGCCAAGATGCAGTTCCCGGTCGAGCCGCGCTGAAGCGGCAACGGCTCGCAAACCAGCTGCGGCGGCCGAGCGGGCTGTCCGGGCGGCTGATCGGCCGCAAGCTGGCCAGGTGGAATGCAGACGAGAACGAGCTCGTGCTCGAGCTGCTGGAGGTGCAGGCGGGTGACGCGGTGCTCGAGGTCGGATTCGGGCCCGGCGAGGCGATCCACGCGCTGGCCGCGGCCGGGACGGCGGCACGGGTGCTGGGTGTCGACCACTCCGCCACGATGCTCGCCCAGGCCCGGCGCAGGAACGCGAAGGCAATCCGGACCGGCCGCGTCGAGCTGTTCCAGGCTGGTGCCGACCGGCTGCCGTTCGGGGACGAGGCGGTCGACCGCATGCTGGCCGTGAACGTCGTCTACTTCCTGGACGATCCGGTGGCGACGTTCGGCGAGTGGCGGCGGGTGCTTCGGCCGGGCGGGCGGCTGGTCGCCTTCCTCACCCACCGTGACGACATGACCGGTCCGCTTTTCGAAAAGACAGGTGTGTTCATCCGCTCGACGGGCGATGAGATGGTCGATCGCCTCACGGCGGCGGGCTTCGCGCATGCCCGCTTCGAGACGCGCGATATGGACGGCCGGCGCGGCATCTGCGTGATCGCCGAACGGTGATCCGGACGACCGACGGCGGATCTCGATGGTGGTAGGTTCAGCCGGTCAACGTCCACAGGAGGAGCCGACATGTCCGTGCTGATGCTCGTCGAGTGGGAGGGCACCTCCCCCGAGCAGTACGATCGCGTCAACGAGCTGATGGGTATCAGCGGGGAAGTCGACGCGCCCGAGGGCCTGATCAGCCACGTTGCGGCCGTCTCCGAAGACGGCAAGCTGCTGATCGCCGATGTGTGGGAGTCGCCCGATACGCTCAACACCTTCTTCGCGGAGCGGCTGTCTGGCGCCCTGCGCGAGGTCGGCATCCCCGAGACACAGCCGCGGGTGCTGCCGCTGCACAACCACTCCCGCGGGCGCGGCGAGCCGAACGTGGTGATGCTGATCGAGCTGGAGGGCAGCACCGACATGTACGACCGGATGGCGGCCGAGATGCCCGCACATGAGGGGGACGGTCACAACCATCCCGCCTACAGCCACACGGTGGCGACCGATGGCGACAAGCTGGTGGTGGTCGACCTGTGGGCGTCGCCCGAGGCGTTCCAGCAGTTCGCGCAGGAGCAGATCGGCCCCGCAGCGGCATCGCAAGGCGTGGGCGGGTTCCATGCCACGACCTACCGCGTGCACAACACGATCAGCGGCAAGACGTCCGCGAAGGCGTAGCTCACGCCGGTCTCGCGTGGGGCCGGCGAACTACGTCCGCGGGTCGGGCTCCTGGTAGAGGCCGATCAAGTTGCCGCCGGGGTCCAGCACCCGCGCCGTGATCTCCGGCGCGTCGGCGCCGATCGGCTGCACCAGCTCGCCGCCGATGGCGGCGATCGTCTCGAGCGTGTCGGCGACACTGTCGACCATCACGTACACGAGCAGGCCCGGATCGGCCGAGGGCGGCCGGCCCAGCACCCACATGCCGCTGACGGCGCCGGTGGCGTCGTCGAAGGCGGTGTGGCCCTGGCCGTTCTGCCTGATCCGCCATCCGAACGCGCGCCGGTAGAACTCCGCCGACTGCTGGATGTTGGTGGCGGGGATCTGGAGGTAACAGATCTTGCCGTTTGTCGGGCTCGGGGCCATGCCGCGAGGATAGCGCGGCCCGGGCTCAGTCCTGCAAGAGTCCGATGCCGAGCGTGCGTGCGAATGCGGGCGCGAGGGCGAGCATGCCCTCAAGCTCCATCGACGTGCCGCGAAGACCTTCGATGCCCTCGAGGTCCTCCATCCGGCAGCGGCGAAACTCGGAGCTGGTGAGCTGGGCGTGACGGAAGCTTGCCTCGGTCAGGTCGCAATCATGGAACCGCACCCAATCGCCGCGGACTGCCATGAACTCACACTGCCGAAGTACGCAGCCGTCGAGGGTGACGCACTCAAGCGCGGCGTGGCGGAACGTTGCCATCTCCGCACCACAGTTACGGAAGGTCGTATCGCTCAGCTCGGTCTCGACGACGTTGAGGCCGGTCAGCCGCCCGCGATCGACCGCGACGCGTGTGAACGATCCGCCGCGGAAGGTCGTGTTTGCGAGATTGCAGTTCTCGAGGACGCTGTCGCGGAAGCTGCAGTCGATGAACGTGCTGCCGCTGAGATCGGCATCGCGGACAACGACTCCATCGAATCGCAGCCCGGTCGCCTGAACACCGGTCCAACTTGCCCCGCCAATCTCCCCTTGGACAATCTCCTCACCGTCGGTGAGACCCGAGACGGACTTCGGAGCCAGCGACGGAGGCAGGTTGGGTGCTTCCGGGAAGCGCTCAGCCTTCATTGAAGTCGCCGAATGCGGTCCGCAGACCGAGAATCGCCTTCGATCAGCGCCGCTGGCTCCCGGCGCCCGATCCGGTTCCGGTCCCCCCGCCCTGACCGTTGGGCTGCCGGTACTCGGTCTCGAGCGACCCACGACCGCCCGGCGGAGTTAGCTTGCGACGGATGGCACGGGCGATAGAAGCGATGCTCACAACCACAACCTACCGCGGCCCGAGGACGCGGGCAAGGTGCGCCGTTCGTAGGCGGGGTCGACCGACCCCGCCCCGATCCGGCTGCCGATGCCGTGATCCTTGCCGCCCAAGTACGAGCCGACGGCCAGCAGCAGAACGCCGATCGCCATCGCCATGCCGACGTACGAGTATGACAGTACTCCACGGCAGACGACGGCGAACCTTGGGCTCCTCGCGGCCAGCTTGATAGGGTCGTGATCCAACCCACAGGGAGGCGTGACGATGCCCAGAGACCCCACCGCCACAGTCAAGCTCTACGACGAAGCGTGGGCGACGACCGACTCCGAAAACCGCCTGGCCACGCTGAGGTCGATCTGGGCGGATGAAGGGCTCTACACAGACCCAGATGCGCCGGAAGGCGTACGCGGCCCCGAGGCGCTGGCCGCGTTCATCGAACAGTCGTTTGAGCAGTACCCGGGCTTAGAGGTTGTCGCGACGAGCGAACTGAACGTCCTTGGCGACCGCGGCTGGTACAGCTGGCGGGCGAGTATGCCGGACGAGGACTCCTTCACCGGCGTCGATTTCGTCGAGTTCGCGCCGGACGGGCGAATCGCCAGACTGACGAACTTCTACGACGCGTAACGCCCGTCGGCCCCGCCATGTCCCGCCTACTCGACGGTGCCCTGACCGCTTTCGGCGGCTTGCCGCTGCGCGGGCGGCATCCACCACCCCGGTCAAGCGGTCGCGACCAGGTCGAACGTCAACATGGGACTTGATCCTTCGGGCAGAGTCACGACGCTGCCGATAGGGTGGCGGCAGCCGCGCGGCCACCGCCACCCAGGAAGAGATCGCTGACCGGCCCTACTTCGCCCCACCCGACGCGTGCTCGACGGCGCTCTTGATCGCACCCGTGACGACGCTGCCGATGCCGTGATCCTTGCCGCCCAGGTACGAGCCGACGGCCAGCAGCAGAACGCCGATCGCCATCGCAAGGCCGGCGTACTCGACGGTGCCCTGGCCGTCCTCGGCGGACAGAGCCCGGCGGACGCGGGCCGCGTTGTGTGTGGTTGCCGCGACGATGGTTGCCGCGATCCGATGTGACATGAGAAGCCTCCTTGGGCTTGGTCGGTGACACGCCCAGACTGCCTCTCATCGCAGTCACGGAACAAGACGGGCGGCGTCACGCCCGCGTAACGAAAACCGCCCGGCCCCGGATGCGGTCTCGGGGCCGGGCGGCGTCTCCGCGTCTGTGACTAACGCGAGACGGTCGTCTCGGCCATCTTGGCAACGGCCGGCATCACGAGCACGGGGCAGGGGGCGACGTGCAGCAGTCGCTGCGTCACGCTTCCCAGCAGCAGCCCGGCGACCGGGGCATGGCCGCGTGTGCCGGCGACGATCACGTCGGCATGCTCGCGGGTGGCCATCTCGGCCAGCGCATGGGCGGGTCCGCCCATCACCGAGGTGACGATCTCAATCGAGGTCTCGATGCCGCTCTCGGACAGCCGATCGGCCTGCGCCCGGATGCTCGACTCGAGCTCGTCCTCGTTCGCGTTCAGCGTCTGCGTCCCACCGCGGCCGGCCAGCAGCTCGCGGACGTGGCCGACGATGATGCGGCCGCCGTCGTGGCGGGCGAGGTCCTCGGCCAGCGGGATGGCGCGCTCCGCGGCCTCCGAGCCGTCGAGCGCGAGAAGAATCGTGTTGAACATGGCGCACCTCCAAGGTGGATGATCTGGTATCTGACAACTCCAAGTCTCCCCGCCCGGAGGGTGTTCTCCAACGGCAGAACCGCGCAACCTGTGCGGGCAAACTACGGATTCGCACTGCGCATCGGCCGGGCGCCGGTCGGTACACTGCCCGCACCCATGGGTAGTGCCGCCGAACTGTTTGTGAGATGCCTCGAGAACGAGGGTGTACGCCACGTGTTCGGCATCCCGGGCGAGGAGACGCTCGACCTCAACGAGGCGCTCGACGCGTCCAGCACGGTCGAGTTCATCCCCGTCCGCCACGAGCAGGGCGGCGCCTTCATGGCCGACGCCTACGGCCGCCTGACCGGGCGAGCCGGCGTGTGCTTGGGCACACTGGGACCGGGCGCCACCAACCTCGTCACCGGCATGGCCGACGCCTTCCTCGACCGTGCTCCGATCGTCGCCCTGACCGGCCAGACGGATCTGTCCGCGATGCACAAGGAGAGCCACCAGTACATCGACGTCGTGCGGATGATGAAGCCCGTCACCAAGTGGAACGCGCGCGTGCACGACCCCGACATCATCCCTGAGGTGGTGCGCAAGGCGTTCGCGGTCGCCGAGCAGGAGAAGCCGGGCGCCACCCACCTCGAGCTGCCGGCCGACGTGATGGAGTCACCGCTCGAGGGCGATCCCGTGCCGCGCCGCCCGCCGGCGCTGGTCGAGCCGGTGGCCGCCGAGCTGCATCGCGCAGCCGAGCTGCTGCAGATCGCCGAGCGGCCCGTGATCCTGGCCGGAAACGGCATCGCGCGCCAGAACGCCGCCCCCGCACTGCGCCGCTTCGTGCACCAGACCGGCCTGAACGTGATCACCACGTTCATGGGCAAGGGCGTGATCGACGCCGACGACGAGCACGCCCTGTTCACGGCCGGGCTGCGCGCCCAGGACTACCCAAAGGGCTTCATGGGCCAGGCCGACCTGGTGCTGTGCGTCGGCTACGACCTGGTCGAGTGGTCACCCGTGAACTGGAACCCCAAGCGCGGCCGGCGCGTGATCTGCGTCGACACGGTGGCGGCCGAGATCGACGCCCACTACGTGCCCGATGTCGAGCTGACCGGCGACATCTCCCACATCCTCACCCACCTCGGCAACCTCGTCTCGGACAAGCCGCCGGCGCGGGTCGTGACCCCGGCCTACAACCAGATGATCCGAGAGGCGCTGGAGTCGCACTCCGACGACGGCTTCCCGGTCAAGCCGCAGCGGGTGCTGCGCGACCTGCGGGCGCTGATGGCGCCCAACGACCTGCTGATCTCGGACGTGGGCGCCCACAAGCTGTGGATCTCGCGGCTGTGGCCGGCCCACGAGCCGAACACGGTGCTGATCTCGAACGGCGCCGCCGCGATGGGATTCGCCGTGCCCGCGGCCGTGGCGGCGCGGATGGTGCTGCCCAAGGATCGCCGGGTGGTCACGATCTCGGGCGACGGCGGCTTTTTGATGAACGTGCAGGAACTGGAGACGGCCAAGCGGCTGGGGCTGGCGATCGTCAACATCGTCTGGTCGGACAGCGCCTACGGCGTGATCGAGATCCACCAGCAGCGCAAGTTCGGCCACCTGGCCGGAACCAAGTTCACCAACCCCGATCTGGTGAGGCTGGCAGAGGCGTTCGGGATCGCCGGCATGCGGGTGGGATCGGCGGATGAGGTCGCCCCCACGCTCAAGCGGGCGCTGGAGCTCGACATCCCGTCCGTTGTGGAGATACCGATCGATTACCGCGAGAACGCGAAGTTCTCGATGAATCTGGCCGACCTCGTCAAGGTCGGAGAGGGAGTTTGAAATGGCGATGACCGAAACGGTGCAGAAGCTGCTGGTCGGCGGCGAGTGGTACGAGACCGGCGAGACGCTCGACGTCACCTCGCCCTACGATGGCAGCGTCGTCGGCCGAGTCGCCTACGGCGGCGGCGACGACGCGCGGCGGGCGATCGACGCGGCCGAGGCCGCGATGAAGAGCCCGCTGCCGGCCCACCGCCGCGCGGCCATCCTCGACCGGGTGGCCGAGCTGCTGCGCGAGCGGCGCGAGGAGTTCGCGCGCACGATCGCGCTGGAGGCCGGCAAGCCGATCACAACCGCCGGCATCGAGGTCGACCGGGCGGTGCAGACGATCACGTTCTCGGCGCTCGAGGCGCGTCGGCTGACCGGCGAGACGGTGCCGATGGACGCCCACCCCGCCGGCGAGGGCAAGGCAGGGCTGATCCTGCGCCTGCCGATCGGGATCGTGGCGGCGATCTCACCGTTCAACTTCCCGCTCAACCTGGTCTGTCACAAGGTCGGCCCGGGATTCGCCGCCGGCTGCGCGATGGTACTGAAGCCGGCCGGCGCAACGCCGCTCTCGGCCCTGCTGCTGGCACGGGCGTTCGCCGACGCCGGACAGCCTGCCGGCTGGCTGAACGTGATCGTCGGCAAGTCGAGCGAGATCGGAGACGTGATCACCGACGACCCCCGCGTCAAGATGATCACCTTCACCGGGTCGTCGCAGGTCGGCTGGGGAATCCGGCAGCGTGCGCACAAGAAGAAGGTCTCGCTCGAGCTGGGCAACTCGACGCCCGTGATCGTGCTGGCCGACGCCGACCTCGAGCGGGCGGCTACGGCGATCGCCCTCAACGGCTACGCCTTCGCCGGCCAGAGCTGCATCTCGGTGCAGCGGGTGTACGTCGAGGACTCCGCCCATGACGCGCTGATCGACAAGCTGGTGCCCAAGGTGGAGGCGCTCAAGGTGGGCGACCCGCTCGACCCCGAGACGCAAGTCGGCCCGGTGATCGACGCCGAGAACCGCGACCGCGTCTCGAGCTGGGTGGACGAGGCGGTGGCGGCGGGCGCGAAGCTGCTGGCCGGCGGCGTGGTGGGCGAGGACGGCGTGCTGCGGCCGACGCTGCTGGACGAGGTCTCGCTGGACATGGCTGTCGCCTGCCACGAGGTGTTCGGGCCGGTGGTCACCATCGCGCGCATCGCCAGCCTGGACGAGGCGATCGAGAAGGCCAACGGCACCGAGTACGGCCTCCAGGCGGGGGTGTTCACCCAGGACATCACGAAGGCGTTGCGGGCCGCCCGCGAGCTCGAGTTCGGCGGCGTGACCCTGAACGAGGCGCCCACCTACCGCGCCGACCAGATGCCCTACGGCGGCGTCAAGGAGTCGGGAAACACGCGCGAGGGGCCGAAGTTCGCGGTGGCCGAGATGACCGAGCCGCGGATGATTGTGATCAACCTCTAGCCAGCGGCCAACACGGCGGCCACGCCCTGTTCGAGCGCGAGCAGGTCGTAGCCGCCCTCGAGCACGAACGCCCGTCCGCGGCCGATCCCCTCCAGCTCGGCGGCCATCACACCGAACGCGGCCGATGACAGGCCGAGCCCGCACAGCGGATCGTCGCGGTGCGCGTCGAAGCCGGCCGACACCACCAGCAGCTCGGGCTCGAAGGCGCGCAGGGCCGGCAGGGCGTGGTCGCGGAACGCGGCCAGGTACTCCTGCTCGCTGCTGCCCGCGGCCAGCGGCAGGTTGAGGGTCGCTCCCATCCCCGCCACCTCGCCCCGCTCCGATGCCGCTCCGCTGCTGGGATAGAACGGGTACTGATGCAGGGAGATGTACAGCACGGCCGGATCCTGGTAGAAGATGTCCTGGGTGCCGTTGCCGTGGTGGGCGTCCCAGTCGAGCACGGCCACGCGCTGCATCCCCAGGTGATCACGGGCGTGCGCCGCCGCCACCGCCGCGCTGTTGATGATGCAGAAGCCCATCGCCCGCGACGATTCGGCGTGGTGGCCGGGCGGACGGCCGCAGCTGAACGCCGAGCCGGCCCCGCCGGCGACCAGTTCGACGGCCGCCACGGCGCCGCCAGCGGCATGCATTGCGGCCTGCCAGCTGACGTTGCCGACCACGGTGTCCGCGTCCAGCGCCCCGCCGCCTTCGGCGCAGAACTGCTCGACCAGATCGAGGTAGGCGGGCGAGTGGACACGCTCGACCATCTCGCGCGAAGCGGCCGGAGCGGTCAGGGCGAGCGTGTCGCTGGCAGCCACCGCCGCACGCACCGCCGCGTACCGGGCAGGCCGCTCAGGATGCCCGGCGCCCGGGTTGTGCTGCTCGAAAAGCTCGTGCATGTAACACGTCGTCGGCACCGCTTGTAACACCCCCGCTCGTGGAATAATGAGTGGCCGAAACCTGGTAAACCCCGAAAATATCAGCGATATTAACCGGGACTTAACATTTCAGGACGCGAAATCAATCGTGCAAGCGTCATAATGGTGCACGAGCCGTCCCCGACCTTGTGACAGTCTGAGGAGCGTCCATGTACCGATTCAGCCGCGCTATTTTCGTCGAGATCAAGGATCTTGTTGATCCCCACCCCGAGACGGTATCCGTCCCTGAGGGGAAGCGGCGCGTGCTGCAGTCCTGCGAGGCGACCATCGAGCGGCTGGCCCGCGATCCGCACTACTTCGCGAAGCCCAGCCAGAGCCTGTTCCAGGAGATCCGCCACCTGTTCTCGATCTCGAGCCAGGCGCGTGTCTACGGGTCGATCGACCGTCACATCACCCAGGCCGTGAGCTACATCCTCGAGGAGATCGAGCGCAGCGGCGAGGGTATCGCCAGCTGCAAGGCGACCACGCGGAAGGGTAAGCCGTGCCAGCGCACGCCGCTCCCCGAGCGCGAGTACTGCCCCTCGCACCAGCACCTCGAAGAGCGCAAGCCTGTCGCTGCGTAACGATTCGCGCGGGGCGCCAGCGGCGCCACCCGCGGCTGATCTCAGGGCTCTGCCCGACAGCGGCAGAGGCCGTCCGAGCGGCCACCTGCGTCACGAGAAGGGTGTCAGACCCCATCCGGGGTCAGGCCCCGCACTCGAGCGGCCACTCACGTCACGGGAAGGGTCAGACCCCATCCGGGTCAGAGCCCTCTCGCAGCTCACACGCCCAGCGTGAGCTGCTGGTGGTACTGAAACCCGCTCACGCCGAGGCCCACCAGGCGAAGCGCGCTCGGGCGCTTGTCGAGCGCGCGGTCGAGCAGCATGCAGCCCAGCTCGGCGATCTGGTCTCCGTCGTCGGTGCCGACAGCCAGCGAGTGCGACCGGGTCACGATCGAGAAGTCGGGGTACCGCAGCTTGGTGGTGACGGTGCGAGCCGTGCGCCCCTTGGACCGGAGCGACGCGGCCAGCGGTTCGGACATGGCGCGCAGCCGCGCGTGCAGCTCGGCCCGATCGGCGATGTCGGCATCGAACGTCTCCTCGCTCGAGATCGAGACGGCCTCGCCGGGCTCGGCTGATACCGGTCGCGGATCGATGCCGCGGGCGCGATCGCGCAGCTCGATCCAGCCCCGGCCGCCCAGCACCTGGCCGAGCCTGTCGTCGTCCAGCTCGGCCAGCCCGCCGATGGTGGTGATGCCGAGCGTGGCCAGCCGCTGCTCGCCCTTTGGCCCCACTCCCGGCAGGCGCCGCACGTCCAGCGGCGCCAGGAAGGCCGCCTCCTCACCCAGGGGGACGTACGTGATGCCGCCCGGCTTGCGCATGTCCGACGCGATCTTGCACACCACCTTGCACGCGGCCACCCCCATCGACGCCGACAGCCGCACGCGGTCTCGGATCGCCTGCCGCACGATCACGGCCTGCTGCTCGGGGTCACCGTCGGCCAGCACCAGGTAACCCTCGTCGATGCCGATCTGCTCGACCACCGGCGCGCTCTCGCGCACCACATCCCACACCCGTCGCGACCACTCGCGGTACGTGCGGTGGTCGGGCCGCACGAAAACCGCGCCGGGGCAGCGGCGGAGCGCCTCCGAGCAGCTCATGGCCGAGCGGATCCCGTACTTGAGCGCCTCGTAGCTGGCGGTCGCGACCACGCCGCGGCTGCGCGGGTCACCGCCCACCACCAGCGGCCGGCCCCGCAGCTCGGGCCGGCGATGCAGCTCGACGGCGGCGAAGAAGGCGTCCAGATCGAGATGGGCGAGCATGCTGCCGAGCATAGCCACGCCGGCCGCCGGCATCCCGGCGCGGTTTCGTGACATGTCATGGTGCCTCCCACCGTGCTCCGCCGGTAGACTGCCTCTCTGCCTTGACTCACGATTCCGACAAGCTCATCCGCCAGCTCTCGCTCGTCGCCTACCTGATGGCGGAGCAGCGGCCGGTCACCGCCCGCGACGTCAAGAACAACGTCGAGGGATACGCGAACATGGGTGATGAGGCCTTCGCGCGCCGCTACTACGCCGACCGCTCCGAGCTGCAGGGCCTGGGCGTGCCGATCACCTCGGGCCGCGACGAGTTCACCGGCGAGGAGCTGTACAACCTGCGCCAGGAGCACTACTTCCTGCCGCCGATCAACCTCACCGACGATGAGCTGGCCGCGCTTCAGACCAGCTTCTACCTGCTCGAGGGCCAGTTCGCCTACGCCGAGCCGCTGCGGCTGGCGCTCCAGAACCTGGCGCTCGGCCGCGCCCAGCATCAGATCGATCCCGGCCCCAAGACGGCCTCGATCGAGCTTTTGGGCAGCGTCTACACGCCCGAGATCGCGCAGCGGCTGGCCAAGCTGGAGCAGGCCATCAGCAAGCAGCGTACGGCCCGCTTCACCTACTGGACGGCCCGCAGCGACACCACCGCCGAGCGCACCATCAACCCCTACGGCCTGTTCGAGCTGAACGGCGTCTGGTATGTGATCGGCGACGACCAGGAGGTGACGGCCGAGGGCGAGGAGGCGCTGGAGGCGCGAAAGACGTTCCGCATCTCGCGCATGCGGGGCGAGATCAAGTTCGCCACTCGCCGCGAGCGCGACTTCCGCATCCCGCCGGAGTTCAACGTCACCGCCTACCGCGACCGGCTGCCGTGGCAGCTCGCGCACGAGCCGGCCGGCAGCGCCCGGCTCTCGGTCTCGGCCGATGACACCTGGCTGGTCAACCGCCTGTACGGCGCCCGCGGCGGCTTCGAGGAGCACGAGGACGGAACGGCCGCGCTCACCACCGAGTACTCGAGCCTGGAGGCGCTGTCGCAGGCCGTGCTGCAGCTGAACGGCCGCATGCGGCCGGTCGAGCCCGAGCAGTTGGTACAGCTCGTGCGCGACGACCTGACCCGCGTCATCGCGCTGCACGAGGGGCCGCCCAGCGAGCCCGCCGCCGCCAACCCGGCCGACATGATCGCGACCGACACCGGCCCGGCTCCGGTGCGCTCACAGGGACCGGTCGCTCCGGAGCGGTTCGCGCTGCTCCAGGCCCTGCTCGCGTTCCTGCTCGAGCGCTGCGGCGACCAACCCTCGGCAACCGTCGACACGTCCGAGATGCGCACCCGCTTCCACCTCTCGCAGCAGGAGCTGCAGGAGCACCTCGACCTGCTCAACCTGGTCAACTTCGGCGGTGGCTGCTACGCCGTCTACTGCTCAACCCAGAACGGCTCGGTGCACGTCGACAAGGAGCTGTACGGCGACACCTTCCGCCGGCCGGCTCGGCTCTCGCCCCTGGAGGCGAAGGCGCTGCTGCGGGCGCTGGACGTGGTCGCGCCGGTGATCGCAGCCGAGGGCCACAGCTCGCTGCAGACGGTGCGCGAGAAGATCGCCGGCGCATTCGGCCAGTTCACGCTGGCCGACACGCCCGAGCCACACGACGCGGGCGGCGAGGAGTCGGCCGTGACCACGCTCAACGAGGGCGTCCGCCAGCGCCGGCTGGTGCGGGTCGGCTATCACTCGCGCTCGAGCAACGAGTTCTCGCAGCGCGAGATCGAGCCCTACCTGCTGCGCCGCGACGAGCGCGGCTGGTACGTGGAGGCATTCGACCGTACCAAGGGCGGCCGGCGCACGTTCAAGGTCAGCTACGTGCGCGACGCAGAGCTGCTGGACGAGGTCTACGTGCCGCGCGAGGAGATGAGCGACCTCGACCCGCGGCTGGGCGGCGAGGTGGGAACGGCGCGGGTGTTGTTCTCGCCCGCCCGCGCGCGCTACGAGCGCGAGGGGCATCGCGACGTCGCGATGCTGGCCGACGGCGCCGCGCTGGCCACGGTCAGCTACGGCTCGCTCAGCTGGCTGGTGCCCGAGATCCTCAAGAACCGCGGCCAGGCCGAGGTGCTCGACCCGCCGCACGTCCGCGAGAGCGTGCGCGAAGCCGCCGAGCGGCTGTTGCGCAGCTTCACCCCAGCTGCGTCTCGGCGCTGACGTTCGCCAGCGCGATGCGCGCGTTTCGCTGCAGATGGCGACCGTCCAGGTCGGGCACGTACAGCCGCCGGTAGCGCTCCACGAGCTGCTCGGGGTCGGCCGAAAGCCAGCCCCCGAGCAGCGGATAGACCTCGTCCACCGGATCGGGCGCCAGCTGCCCGGCCCGCCGCTCCGCGCCGCGGTTCCAGGGGCAGACGTCCTGGCAGATGTCGCAGCCGTAGACGCGATCCTCGAACGCCTCCGCGTGCGGCAGCTGCTCCAGCCGCGACTGCGACAGGTACGAGAGACAGCTGCGCGCGTCAAGCACGCCGTCGGCCACGATCGCATCGGTCGGGCAGGCGTCGATGCAGGCCCGGCACTCGCCGCAGGCGTCCCAGGCCGGCTGCTCGGCCGGCGTGTGGGTGGGCGCCAGCTCGGCGTCGGTGATCAGCGCGCCCAGCACCACCCACGAGCCGTGCCGGCGGGTGATCGCGAGCGTGTTCTTGCCGAACACTGCGATCCCGGCCCGTGCCGCCGCCTCCCGGTCGACGTGGCCGTTGCTGTCCACGTGCACCGCAAACCGGCAGCCGGGCACTTCCTCGCGCAGCCACGCGCCCAGCGAGCGCAGCCGGTCGCGCAGCACGGCGTACTCGTCGCGGCGGGCGTAGCGGGGCATGCGGCCGCGGGGCGCGTCGTTCGGCTTCTCGGGTTCGGGACGGGCATAGCTCTGGGCGACGGCGATCACCGACCGCGCATTGCGAAGCGCCAGCTCGGGATGGCAGGAGCGGTCGGGCCGGCGGATCGTGAAGCCCATGTCGGCGAACAGGCCCGCCGCCGACCGCTCGCCGATCGCCCGCTCGGCCCGCAGGTAGGGCTCGGCCCGGCACACGCCGCAGGCATCGATGCCGGCTGCCAACGCCTGGGCCAGGACGGCTTCGGTAAGCTCGGCCGCATCCACGGCGCCAGTGTAGTGCGCAACTCTTCGCCGCCAGGCGCCGTCGTATTCCCGTTTTCATAGATCACAGTCCCCTGGAGGGCACACATGCAGCAGCGCGCGGTTGCGATCAGCAGGACGGAGACGCTCACGAGTTCGGTGGCGGTGGCGACGGTCGTCCTGCTCACGGCCCTAGCGGCGCAGTATCAGATCGACCTGCCCGGCACACCGGTGCCACAGACGCTACAGACGATGGTGGTGCTGGGCGGCTCGGCCTATCTGGGCGCGCGCCGCGGCTTGGCCGCGATGGCGATCTACGTCCTGCTGGGGCTGTTCCTCCCGTTCTACGCCGGCGGCGACCACGGCTGGAGCGCAGCCACCGGCGCATCCGGCGGCTACCTGATTGGCTTCGTGGCCGCCGGCTACATCGTCGGCGCCACCCGCGAGGCGCTCGGCCCGCGCTGGTTCGTGACCGTCCCGGCGATGCTGCTCGGCAGCGTCGCGCTGTACGTGCCCGGCCTGCTGTGGCTGAAGCACTCGGTTCCGTATGACTGGGGCTGGACGATCCACTACGGACTAACCGTGTTCGTGCTCGGCGACCTGCTGAAGATCGCCGCTGCGGCGGCGGTGCTCGACCCGCGCGCACCGTGGGGCAAGCTGGTCGACCGGATCAGGCTTTAGTCACGGCGGG
>JAWVEC010000224.1:0-3269 GCA_033856975.1 Gaiellales bacterium | reverse complement strand
AGGGGCGAGTTGCCGACCGGAAGGCCACGGGTGGGAGCGTCCACCGGCAGGAACGCCGCCCAGCGCCAGAGCGTGGCCGGCCCGGCCATGATCTGGTCGCGGCTGACCGACGCGGCCAGCGCTGCGTGATCGTAGGCCGCCTCGAGCGGACCGAAGCAGCGGTCACAGGCGAATACGGCCTCGAGTGGGTGGTGGCTCCCACAGCCCTTTCAGACGAGATGGGTTGCGTACATCTTGACCATCCTTCGATCCCTGGTTGGGCCGATTGCTCGGCCGGTTCACATCTTCCGAGGCTGTTCGCCTCGCCGGACTTGGCACCATTTCCCGCCGGCTCGCGGGGTGGTTGCCGAGGCTTCACAGGGCCGGTTCCCTCCGCCTCTCTGGATGCGTTGCCGGGGATCCCCCGACGTCTCACCGCAACTTCTCACGACACATGGTAGTGAACCGGTCGCGAGAACGTCAATCGGCAACCGCGATGCGCGGCATCCGATTACAGTTGGCGCCGTGAGCGAACCGGACGTGATCGTGATCGGCGGTGGACTGGCGGGACTTCGCGCGGCGCGCGATCTGGTCGACGGCGGCCACACGGCGATCGTGCTCGAGGCTCGCGACCGGGTGGGAGGCCGCGGCCTGTCCGCGGAGCTGGGCGGCCGCCGCGTGGAGCTGGGCGGATCCTGGTTCACGCCCGAGCACGACTTGGTGCGGGCCGAGCTGGAACGCTACGGCCTCCCGGTGCGCGACTACGGGCACGTCCGCTACGCGCGCTGGCTGACCGGCGGTGAGCTGCGGCACGGGCTGCCGGTGCCGCAGGACGAGCTGGCATCGCTGGAGGCGGCGCTGCTCCGTGTCGCGCGGGACGCTGAGGCGGTGGCGGCCGGTGACACGAGCGTTGGCGGTTGTTCGGCCTCGGAGTACGTCGCCCGGTTCGACCCCTCCCCCGCCCTGCGCGACTTCCTGCTCGGCTGGTGGCAGCTGATGGGCGGCGCCCGGCCCGATCAGGGCGCCGTGGTGGACGCTCTCGGCTCCGTGGCGGCACACGGCGGCCTGGCCGGGCTCGTCACCTGCCTCGCCCACGGCCCCGCGCGGGGCTGGAGCGGCCTGGCCGAGGCGATGGCCGCGTCACCGGGCATGAGCGTGCGCTGCGGCACCGCTGTCAGCCGGGTGGAGCGGTCCCAGCGCGGTGTCATCTGCACGACGCGATCGGGTGAGCGGCTGGCGGCGGGCGCGGCGGTGATCGCCGTGCCGATCAACTGCCTCCCCGACGTCGAGTTCTCGCCGCCGCTGCCGGCGCCGGCCCGCGAGGCGGCCGGCGCGAACGTCGGCACCGCGGTCAAGGTGCTGATGCTGGCGAGGGGCGTGCCGCCGCACGGCATCGCGGTCGGCATCGGCCCCGGCCTGAACTGGCTCTACGCCGATCAGGAGATCGACGGCGAGACGCTGGTGACCGGGTTTGGCTGGGACGACCCGGGCTTCGATCCGGCCGACCGCGGCCACGTCGAGCGGGCGCTGGCCGCCTTCTACCCGGAGGCCGAGCTGGTCGAGTCGCTGCACCACGACTGGATCCGCGACCCGGCCTCACGCGGCACCTGGCTGACGGCACCGGCCGGCCGGGCCGAGCTGGTCGACCCCAGCCGGTTCCCGCCCACCGGACGGCTGGTGTTCGCCGGCTCGGATGTTGCGGAGCAGGAGGCCGGCTGGTTCGAGGGCGCCCTTCGCAGCGGCGCACAGGCTGCGGTGGACGCGGCCCGCTTCTCGAAGGTTGGCGGCGCGGATCCCCCGACAGGATCCGCGCCGCCCAGGCGCCAAGAGCGTCTAACAGACAGGCGCTCTGATTAGGCCGCCACCTCATCGGACTGGCGCGCGACGACGATGCCGATCAGCGCCGTCAGCCGCGCGTCGCCCTGCAGATCGGCCCACTCGCCGAACGTCATGTCGGCCCGCCGCTCGCTCTTGTAGGCGCGCACGATCCGCTCGACGGCGTAGCGGGCGTCGTCGGCCGGGATCGCCTTCGAGGCCACCCGGCGGCCGAACTGCGCGCCCTCGCCCAGCCGCCCGCCGATGTGCAGGATGAAGCCCTGCACGCGATCGCCGTCCGGCAGCCTGGCGATGCCGCCCTGCAGGCCGATATCGGCGATCTGGTACTGGGCACAGGCATTGGGGCAGCCGTTCAGGTTGATCCGGATCGAGCCCTCGAGATCGCCGATCCGCCGCTCAAGGTGCTCGATCAGCTCAGCCGCCCGCTGCTTGGTCTCGACGATCGCCAGCTTGCAGAACTCCATGCCGGTGCAGGAGATGACGCCGCGCCGGAAGGTGGACGCCTCGGTCGGCAGGCCGAGGTCGGCCAGCTCGGCCGCAACCGTCTCGACGTGCTGGTCGGGCACATCGATCACGATGATGTTCTGGCGGTTGGTGCAGCGCAGCTCGCCCGAGCCGTAGCGCTGGGCGATGTCGGCGGCGCCGATCATCTGGTCGGCGGTGAAGCGGCCGCGCAGCGTCGTGCCGCCCACGTAGTAGAGGCCGTGCTGGATCTGGGGGTGGATGCCAAGGTGGTCGCGATGCGGATCGATCGCGACGCCCGGCTCCACCGAGGTGGCCAGCTCGCGGCCGAGCTTCTCCTCGACGGCCGCGCGCAGCCGCTCGACGCCCCACTCGTCGACCAGGAACTTGATCCGCGCCCGCGTGCGCTTGGTGCGCTTGCCCTCGTCGCGGAAGATCTCGGTGATCACGCGGCAGATGTCGACCGCCTCGTCGGGCAGCGCGAACACGTCCAGCCGCCGGCCCATCTTGGCCGAGGTGCCGAGGCCGCCGCCGACCCACACGTCGTAGCCGACCACACCGTCCTTGTCGACCGCGATCAGCCCGATATCGTTGATCTCGTGCTGGGCGCAGCGGTGCGCGCAGGCCGAGACCGAGACCTTGAACTTGCGGGGCAGGTTGGCGAACTCACGGTTGCCGACGAAGGTGCGCTCGAGCTCGGCCACCAGCGGTCGCGAGTCGATCAGCTCGTGGCCGTCGACGCCCGCCAGCGGGCATCCGACCACGTTGCGCCAGACGTCGCCGCAGGCCTGGGTGAACGAGAGCCCGACCGCGTTCAGCTCGTCCAGCACCAGCGGCATGTCCGCGATGGTGAGGTTGTGCAGCTGGATGTTCTGGCGGGTGGTGATGTCGCCCATGCTGCGCCCGTAGCGCTCGGCCAGCGAGCCGATCGTGCGCAGCTGCTCGGCGTTGACGATGCCGTTGGGGAACTTGATCCGCAGCATGAACAGGCC
>JAWVEC010000223.1:0-5469 GCA_033856975.1 Gaiellales bacterium | reverse complement strand
CCGGGACGCGTCTGACGCTCGTCCTCGATCAGCTCGCCCAGCTCGGTGGAGTCCTCACCCACGGGCGCGGCAAGCGACACCGGCTCCTGGGAGACGCGGCGCAGGTGCTCGATCTTCTCCGGCTTCAGCTCCATCGCCTCGGCCAGCTCCGCGACCGTGGGCGCGCGGTGCAGCTTCTGAGTCAGCTGGCGCTCGATCCGCGACATGCGGTTGATCGTGTCCACCACCTGGGCGGGCACCCGGATCGTGCGCCCCTGATCGGCCAGCGCGCGGGTCACCGACTGCCTGATCCACCATGTGGCGTAGGTCGAGAAGCGGTGGCCGAGCCGCCAGTCGTAGCGCTCGACGGCCTTCATCAGCCCCAAGTTGCCTTCCTGGATCAGGTCGAGGAACGAGAGCCCGCGGCCGGAGTAGCGTCGCGCGACCGAGACGACGAGGCGCAGGTTGGCCTCGATCAGATGGCGGCGGGCGCGGTTGTCGCCGTGCTCCAGCGACTTCGCCAGCGAGACCTCCTCGGCTGCGGTCAGCAGCGGGACGCGAGAGATCTCGCGCAGGTAGAGGCCGACCGTGTCCTCGGTTGGACCGGGCGCCGCCTCGAGCGACAGCTCGAGGTCCTCATCCTCCTCCACCTCGGCGGCGTCACCGAGCGGTTCGGGCGCGAACTCCGACATCACAATTGGGCCAACTATCTGTGGGGCATTTACAGCGACCGGATGGTCTCGAGGATCGACAGCCTCAACTCCTGCAACTCCTGCAGGCGCTGTTGCTGGCTCAAAGACAAGTCGGCGTTTTGCTGCAGAGCCTTTAGCTCGTCCTCCGTCTGGCGAAGCCGGAGCTTCCAGAACAGCTCCTCCAGGACTGCCGGCGATGTGGCCTCCTGCGAAGCCAGCGCTGTCAGTTCGGCGATCAACGGTGCCCAACGACGTTCCTCCTCCGGAGCGAGCTCGCCCGACAACTGCCGGCGAACGACCGTCGCAGCCTCCCAGCGGGACGGTTCAGAGAAGTGTGCCACATCCAGAGAACAAAGCAAGTTGAGTCCCCTCTCGGGGAAGGCCAGGCAAAGCCCGAGGAAGAGCCGTTCGTCGCGTTCCCGGGACGAGAGCCGCACCTTGCGCACCGGCGCCGGCCCCGCTCCCGTGGCCGAAACCGGGCCCGCCGTCAGCCGCGCGGTGAGGTCCTCCGACAGCTCCAGCCGGCCGGCGACCAGCTTGACCAGATCGTCGCGCTCGACCGATGGCGCGGCCGCCGAGAGAATCGCTGTCGCCTGCTGATAGCGCTCATCGCGGCTGCCGGACGAGTCGAGCACGCGGCGCACTCGGTAGGTCAGGTAGCCGACCGCCTCGGCCAGTGAGCGCTCCAGCACGGACGGGTCGTCCGCAGCCACGTCGGCCGGGTCGCGACCACCGGGAAGCGTCACAACCCGCACGGATAGGCCCTTCGCGAGCGCCATCTCCATCCCACGCAGCGAGGCCTCCTGGCCGGCGGCGTCCGCGTCGAACGCCAGATACACCGTCGAGCACAGCCGTCGCAGCTCTCCCACCTGCCCCTCGGTGAGTGCGGTGCCCATCGATGCCACCGCACGATCAATACCGGCCTGATGCAGCATCACCACGTCGGTGTACCCCTCGACCACGATCGCAAACCCGGCCTGCGCGATCGCCCGCCGGGCGAGATCGAGCCCATACAGGATCTCGCTCTTTCTGAACACCGGGCCATCCGAGGTGTTCAGGTACTTGGGCGGACGACCCCCCGGCATCTGGCGCGCGCCGAACCCTCGCACGCGCCCGCGAGCATCGCTGAGCGGGAACAACAGACGGTCGCGAAATCGGTCACCTCCGCGGGCGGCCAGTCCCGCCTGTTCGATCTCCGCCGGCGTGAATCCCTTGCCCAGCGCCGCGCGTCGCAGCCGGTCGCCCCCGCTGGACGCATAGCCGATCCGGAACCGGTCGGCGCTTTCACGGCTGATGCCGCGCCCGGCCAGGTACGTGCGGGCCGGCTCGGCCTCGGCCGCCTCCCACAGGAAGCGCTGGTAGAACGCGGCCGTCGTGTCGAGCAGCTGCAGCAACCGGTCGCGCTGAGCACGCCTGCGATCGGCCTCCGGCGAGCTCTCCTCATACTCAAGCTCGACCCCGTAGCGATCGGCCAGCCACTCGACGGAGGCCGAGAAGTCGAGCGCCTCCGTCTCGGTCACGAAGCCGATCGCGTCGCCCCCCACGCCGCAGCCGAAGCAGTGGTACACCTTCTTCACGGGGTCGACCCAGAACGAGGCCGTGCGCTCCTCGTGGAACGGACAGCGGCCACGCCACTCGACGCCCGAGCGCTTCAGCTGGGTGCGACCCGAGACGAGGTCGATCATGTCGGCGGCCTCCTTCACGGCCTCGACGCTCTCGTGGCGGATCCGCGTCATCGAAGCGCGAGCAGCTCGTCGTACGCGCGTATGCAGTAGCCGTCGGTCATCCCCGCCACCCAGTCGGTGGCGCGCGTCACGGCGTCGTCTCCGTCGCGGCCCGGCAGCTCGTCGCCGCGAACCACGTGGTGCTCGAGCAGCGCCTCCACCATCTCCCCCGCCCGCACCGTCTCGCGGCGCGCGATCGGCCCCAGGTAGATGCTGTCGAACATGAAGGCGCGCAGCTCGAGCAGCGCCGCCGCGAACGGTGGCGACTGCATCACCTCGCCGGCCAGGTCGGACGTCTCGACCAGGTCGTGCACGAGCGCATCGATCCGCTCGGAGGCCGATCGGCCGAGCAGCGCGACCGGCGCGGCCGGCAACGAGCGCAGATCGAGGATCTCGGCCCGCAGCGCGTCGTCGATGTCGTGGTTGACGTAGGCGAAGCGGTCGACCAGGCGCACGATGCCACCCTCGAAGCTGGCCGGCAGCTGCGGTCCGGTGTGGTTCAGGATCGCGTCGCGCACCTCGTGCGTCAGGTTCAGGCCACGTCCGTCGTGCTCGAGCACGTCCACGATCCTCAGCGACTGCTGGTTGTGGTGGAAACGACGGCCATGGTCGCGCTGCAGCACTCCGTCGAGCGCAGCCTCCCCGGTGTGCCCGAACGGCGCGTGGCCGAGATCGTGACCCAGCGACGCCGCTTCGGTCAGATCCTCGTTCAGGCGAAGCGCGCGGGCGACACCGCGCGCGATACCGCTCACCTCCAGGGTGTGCGTCAGCCGGGTGCGGAAGTGGTCGCCCTGGGGCGCGATGAACACCTGTGTCTTCTGCTTCAGGCGCCGGAACGCCTTGCAGTGGACGATCCGGTCGCGGTCACGCTGGAAGGGCGTGCGCAGCGAGCAGTCCTCATCGTCCGGCTGCAGGCGTCCCCGCGACTCGTACGAGCGCACGGCGAGCGGGGACAGCGTGGCCGCCTCGATCTCTGCGATGCGGGTTGCGAAGCGGTCTGCGACGGGGCCGGAAGGATGGGACATAAAGACGCAGTCTAGTGTCCCGCCCAGTCACCAAGTGCTTTCACTCCGTGCCGCGAACGTCGTCAGATGATCACGGGCACCGTGCCGCCGTCGGCGCTCCACGCCGCCCCGGTCACGTACGAGGAGCGCGGCGAGCAGAGAAACGCGATCACCGCCGCGATCTCGTCGGGCTCGGCCATCCGACCGATCGGACGGCCGGCACCCACCGCGCGCAGCACCTCGTCACGGCTGCGGTCGGAGTCTCCGGAGGTCTGGTCGGCCAGGCCGCCCGGATCGAGCCAGGCAGGCGACAGCGTGGGGCCCGGGCAGACGGCGTTGCAGCGGATGCCGTCGCCGGCGTACACGTCGGCCACCAGCCTCGACAGCGACAGCACGGCGGCCTTGGTGACCGAGTACTCCGGCATGCCCGAGCTGGGTCGCTTGCCGGACGTCGACGCGACGTTGACGATGCTGGCGGCGGCCGAAGCCTGCAGCTGCGGCAGCGCCGCCCTGATGCAGCGCACGTAGCTCATCACGTTCGTATCCCACGCCCTCTGCCACTGTTCGTCATCGGTGTCGGCGAAGCGGCCGATGCGGGCGCTGCCGACGTTGTTCACCAGCACGTCCAGACCGCCCAGCGCCGAAACCGCGCCCTCGATCGCGCGATCGCAGCCGGCGGCGGTCGAGAGGTCTGCCTCGATGGCCGCGGCGCCGCTCGAGGTCGCCGCCGGCTCGGGATGCCGCGACGCGATCGCGACGCGCGCTCCCTCGCCCGCCAGCAGCGTCGCGGTGGCCAGGCCGATCCCCGCGCTGCCCCCGGTCACCAGCACCCGCAGATCGGTTAGGGCAAGGTCCATGGTCGACCGGATCATATGATGGCCCCATGATCCGTGTGTTCGTTGCCCGCCACGGCGAGACCGACTGGAACCGCGAGGGCCGCTGGCAGGGCCAGAGCGGTCCCGGCCTCAACCAGACCGGCCGCGAGCAGGCCGGCGCCCTGGCCGCGCGGCTCGCGGCGCTCAAGCCGGATGCGCTCTACACCAGCGATCTCGCCCGGGCGAGCGAGACGGCCGAGATGGTCGCCGCCGCGACCGGTCTGACGGCGATCGCCGACCCCGGATTGCGGGAGGTGGACGTCGGTGACTGGCGCGGGCTGACCCGCGAACAGGTCAGCCACAGCCACCCCGACGGCTATCGCCGCTGGCTGCAGGGCGAGGCGGGCTGGAACGGCGGTGAGACGTACGAGCAGATGCACGAACGGGCAGTGGCTGCGATGGCCGCGATCGTGGCCGGCGCACCCGGCGCGCGCATCGCCGTCATCTCGCACGGCGGAGCGGTGCGTGCGCTCGCCGCCCACGCCGTCGGCCTGCCGCGTCACGAGCGGCTGCGGATCGACGGGGCGCGCAACTGCAGCCTGACGACGCTTCTGTACGGCGCGGACGGCATCAGGTTGGTGGGCTACAACGATGACGGGCACCTGCCGCCGGACGTAGGCTGAGCACTCGTTTCAGCGCGGTACAGGCGGCGCCAGCACCATCTGCTAGGGTGCTCGGCGGTGGAGGACTACACGTCCAAGTACAAGGGTGAGGCGGTCGAGCTCGCGCTGTTCGGAGGCGAGTACCAGGACGGCGTGCTGACCGCGTACTGTTACATCGAGGACGTCCCCCACATCGAGCTGAACGGCCACATCCTGGTGCCGCTCCAGAACGTCGCCAGCCTCCATTGCAGCGGCCGCTGCGATGCGCAGGACGACTGGCCGCCGCGAGGCTTGCTGGATGAGGATGGGCCGGGGGCGGGGTAGCGGGGCGGGCTCCATGGAGGTCGTTCTCGCCTCCTTGGGCGGCGCTGAACGCGTCCTTGAGTGGCTCAGTCGCTCGGCGGCTGGTGGTGGCTCGGAGGTCGCGGCACGGGGGTGCCAGACTCTGAGGGACCTCTTGGTGGGTTGCTGCGGTCATGGCTGCTGAGTCTGGCACCCTGGGAGAGGGTGGCTACCCCCGGATTAACGTCAAAGGGGTCGCCCTTTTGGGGCGACCCCTTTGACGTTAATCCCGGCGGCGACCTACTCTCCCA
>JAWVEC010000222.1:0-3518 GCA_033856975.1 Gaiellales bacterium | reverse complement strand
CCGCTGTCGCCGCCGCTGGCCACGGCCGCGCCCCCGCCGGCGGAGAGGATCTTGCCGTCGGCGCCGGCGACGGTGACCTGCGTCGGGTCGAGGCCCTCCACGCTGGACGCGACGAGGTGCACGATCGCCTGCACCTGCTGGTTGCTCAGCGGCTGCGACGGGCTGGTGGCGACCAGCACCGAGGCGGTCGTCGTGTCCTGGTCGTCGGCGAAGACGTTCTTCTGCGGCATGACCAGGTGCACGGTCGCGGCCTCGACCCCGTCGATCGACTTGTTGGTGTTGGCGAGCTCGCCCTCCATCGCCCGCTGGTAGTCCACGTGCTGCATGAAGGCGCTGGTGGTGATGCCCTGCTGGTCGAGCAACGAGTAGCCGGTGGCTGAGTCGCCCGGCAGCCCCTCGCCACTGAGCGACAACCGCAGGCTGTCCACCTGGTCCTGCGGTACCAGGATCGTCTGGCCGTTGTTGGCCAGCTCATAGGCCGAGCCGGACTTCTGCAGCGACTGCACGATCGCGCTGGCGTCCTTGGTCGACAGGTTGTTGAAGAGGATCGAGTACGAAGGCCTGGCCGCCCAGGTCGCGAAGAAGTACCCGCCGATGACCAGGGCCAGGATTGCCGCGATCGTGACGGCCTTCTGTCCCGGACTGAAGGACTTGAAACCCTCAGTGAAGCGGCGTACGGGCGCAGGAAGCCGATCAGCCATGCTGGGCCACCTTCGACATGCCCTCCTGGCCCTCGCCGGCGAGGTCGTCGGCAGGCGCGAGCGGGTGCCGCTCGGTGCAGTCCGTCATGTCAGGCCTGCATTCTCATGATTTCCTGGAAGGCGTCCACGGCCTTGTTCCGGATCGCCGTGGTGAGCTGCAGCCCGAGCTGGGCCTCGGTGGCCGCCATCGTGTACCGCGCCGGGTCGGACAGGGTGCCGTCGGCGACCTGGATGGCGAGGCTGTCGGCGTTCGTCTGAGCAGCCTGGACGCTCTGTAGTCCCTGGGCGAGCAGGCTCGCGAAGCTCTGCCCGCTGGGCGCCACGGCCGGAACGCCACTCGCGGCGGCCGCCCGACCCAGCCCGCCGAGCCCGTTGACGCCGCTGAGCCCGCCCAGCCCGTTGACGGCGTTGAGCCCGCTGACGCCGGAGATTCCACTGATCGCACCGATGGGAGAAGTCACGACCGTTCTCATTTCCCAAGCTGGATGGCGGCCGCGTACGCATCGCGAGCCCGGTCCACGACCGAGATGTTCGCCTGATAGGCACGTTGCGCCATGATCAGCTGAGCCATCTGGCCGCCCAGGTCGATGTCCGGGCGCCGCACGTAGCCCTCGGTGTCGGCCAGCGGGCTGTCCGGCTCGTAGCTGAGTAGGCCCTGGGCGCTGCCCAGCGCGATCCCGCCGACCTGGGCGCCGTTGCCGTCCTGGGCCTCCTGAGCGATCACGTACCGCGCCTGGAAGGCCTTGTCCGAGGTGCGCGAGACGTTGTCGATGTTGGCGATGTTGTCCGAGACCGCATCGAGCCACTTGCGGTAGACGGTGACGCCGGTGCTGGCCACGCCGATCACATTGAACGTGCTCATCGTCAGCTCCCGGTGATCGCGGTGCGCAGCATGCTGTATTTGCTGTCCAGGGCGCGGAGTGTGAGCTGGTAGCGCATCGTGGTGTCGATGTGCGACAGCGTCTCCTCGTCGAGGTTGACGTTGGAGCCGTTGAGGCGCGTCGGCTCCAACGAGGTGTGCACGCTCGGCCGCACCGATGCCGGGGGCTGGCCGTTCTGGACGGCGCTGGTGAGCGCTTCCTCGAACTTGACCTTACGTGCCTGATACCCCGGGGTCTCGATGTTGGCGATGTTGTCCGCGATGGCGGTCTGGCGGGCGGAAAGGCCGGCCTCCGCGACCCGGAGCGAGGACGTGGAGAGGTCATCGAACACGGCTGGTTCCCTTCCACTGAACTGGGCCGCCGGTCCATGGCGTTTCGTCGAGCGATCCGTCGCTCATACCTTCCGATTCGGCCCACACCCGGATCCGCTGAGCACAAACCCCGTTACGACGCGGCCATCAGGCGATCGCCGCGGAGCGAAGCGGGGCCAAACTACACAGCTTTGTCCACGTATGACGCGACGGCCTTGCCCGGGGTGCCGACCTCCACCCGTGCGGCGAAGGCCGTCTGCCGCCGGTTCGTCGTGATCGCCGCCGACAGCTTCCGCGCCACGTCGACCTGCCGCGCCAGGATGGCATCGGCTCGCCGCCGGAGATCCAGCGGAAGCGTCGCCAGCCCGGCCGGGGGGTGCCATGGCGTGCCCGCCGGCAGATCCCGCCGGCCGTGCTCGTCCTTGATCATCTGCTCGACGGCGTCGACATCAGCCTCGAGCGCGTCGAGGGCGTCGACCCAGGTCTTTCGCCAGTCCATCGCTGGTCAGCTCTCGGCGGCCGAGACGGCGGAGGCCGCCTCACGCCAGGTGTCACGTAAAGGCTCGATCAGCCCGCGCACCACGGTGACCTTGGCGGCGTCGCCCTGGGTGTTGGCGTTGACCAGCTCGGTCTCCACGAAGGCGTACACGGCGGCCAGCCCGGGAGCGCCGGGCCAGGCGTCCAGGTCGAGCGACACGTGCAACTCGGTGACGATGTCCTGGGCGTGCAGCAGTTGGGTGTTGGCCTCTGCCCGGTTCCCGTCGTGCAGCGCCTGCTCGCCGCGGTTGAGGTCCAACACGAGGCGGTCGAAGAGCATCAGCAGCAGCTTGGCGGGGCTCGCCGTCTGGACGGCGTCGGTGATGTAACGCTGACGCATGTTCGGTCCGTTGATCATCGGTGGGTCCGCTCCGCTCAGCCGAGGCTGGCGAGCTGGCCCGCCAGCCAGGAGGACTGTGACTTCATCTTGCCCATGGCGACTTCCAAGTTGGTGAACTGCAGATTCAGCGCCGTCTTGCGCAGGTCCAGCCGGATGTCCCAGGCGCTGACCTGATCATTGAGCTCGGCGATGGAGTCGGTGCGGCGCTGGATGAGTCCCGAGAGCACCCCTTGTTTCGTCGCGGTCACCGAGTCGGTGGGCAGCGTCACGCCCCCGCTGGCGAGCAGCGCCACCGCCTCCAGCTTGCGGCCCAGACCACCGGCGGTGTCCCAGCCGGGCTCGAACGTGCCGTCTATGGCCTTCGCGTGAGTCACATCGGTGTACGAGTCGAAGTACTTCTGGGTGGTGGCCGGGTCGGCCGCGTACGCGCTGGTGAACTTGGCGCTGTCGAAGGTCAGCTTGCCGCTGCGGTCCAGCCCGACCCCCACGGTGCTGAAGCTGCCCGTCGCGCCGAGGGTACCCAGCCCGTCTGCGCCCCCGGAGACGGCGCTCAGGATGTCCTGGCTCAGCTTGCGCATCGCGCTGTCGCCAACCAGCACCCCCGCCGCTACGTCACCAGTTTTGATTTTTGTCTGGGAGGCGATCTCATTCAGCGCCACGTTGGCGTTATCGACCAGCGCCTGCACCTTGGCGGCCATCCCGGCGACGTCGGTGGTGACCCCGATGGTGATCCGCGCATCGGTGAGCG
>JAWVEC010000221.1:0-5777 GCA_033856975.1 Gaiellales bacterium | reverse complement strand
TGACCGGCCACGCTGGGATCTGGACCGCGAGCCCGGCTGGACGTGCCCGACCTGTGGCTCCCACGCCTTCAGCGTCGAGCCGCGTACGCCCTGACAAGCAGGCTCAATGGCTCAAGCGACCCCACGTTCCACGCGGTCGCGGAGCCGGGCGTTTGACTGGATAGTGAATATTCACTAACCTTCCGGGATGGTCGTCGAACCCCGTCTCCGTCTCAGCGCCGATGCACGCCGCCGTGCGATCCTCGACTCCGCTCGCCATGTGTTCGCGCGGCACGGCTTCCAGGGCGCCGGCACCTCGGAGATCGCCCGCGGGGCTGACTGTTCCGAGGCCACGCTGTACAAGCATTTCGCGTCCAAGCAGGCGCTGTTCGCGGCCGTGCTCGATGACGCCACCTCGCAGCTCAAACAGCGCATCCACTCGATGCTCGAGGAGTGCGAGAGCGAGCTCGAGACGATCGCGGCGATGGTCGGCAAGCTCGCCCACGACGAGCTGATGATCGAGGTGTCGCGGCTTCGCATGCTGGCCATCACCCTCACCGACGATCCCGAGATTCGCTCGGCGCTCGAGCGCAGCGTGTCCGAGATGCGAAAGCGGGTGACCGCGGCCGTCGCGCGCATGCAGGAGCAGGGCCTCGCCCGCGCTGACATCGACGCCGACCAGGTCGGATGGCTGTGGCTGGGCTTCGTCCTGGTCGGCGGCTTCCGGCTTGCGGTCGAGGGGCCGGACGTCGCCTCCGAGCTGCCCAAGATTCCCCAGACCCTTCTCGCGCTGCTGCGTGATCCACCCTCCGGAGAGTGAGCCAATGACCAAGGACAATCCCAACCACAAGTGGTGGACGCTGTTTGCGATGTGCTTCGCCCTGTTCATGATCATGCTGGACAACACGGTCGTGAACGTCGCGCTGCCGTCGATCCAGCGCTCGCTGAACATCACCAGTCCCCAGAACCTCGAGTGGACGGTGAACGCGTACGTACTGACCTTCGCCGCGCTGATCCTGCTGGGTGGAAAGCTGGGCGACCGGTTCGGCCGCAAACGGATCTTCCTGGTCGGGCTGGGCATCTTCACGTTCGCCTCGGCGGCCTGCGCGCTCGCCTCCACCGACAGCCAGCTGATTGCGGCGCGATCGCTGCAGGGTGTCGGCGCTGCGCTGCTGAACCCGCTCTCGCTCTCGATCCTGGTCTCCGCCTTCCCGCGCAAGCAGCTGCCGACCGCGATCGGCGTCTGGGCCGGCATCTCCGGCCTGGGACTTGCAATCGGGCCGCTGCTGGGCGGCTTCCTGGTCGAGCACGTCTCGTGGTCGGCGGTGTTCTGGATCAACGTCCCGATCGGCTTCATCGCCGCCGGCGTGGCGATGTGGGCGGTCTCCGAATCGAGCGACACAAGCACCAACGCGCTGGACGTGATCGGCGTCGGGCTGATCACCGCAGCGCTGTTCTCGCTGACGTGGGGCTTGATCAAGACCGGCAGCCACTCGTGGACGTCGCTCTACACGATCGGCTTCCTGGCCGCAGCGGCCGTGCTGGCCGCGGCCTTCATCTGGCGTGAGGCTCGCACCGCCGAACCGATGCTGCCGCTGCGCTTCTTCCGAAACCGCGTCTTCTCGGCGTCGAGCGTGGTGGTGGCGCTGGTCGGGTTCGCGATGTTTGGCATCTTCTACTTCGTCACGCTCTACTTCCAGAACGTGCTCGGCTACTCGGCGCTCGAGGCCGGCGTGCGGTCGCTGCCGATGACGATGATGGTGATCTTCGTGGCGCCTGTGGCGGGTCGTCTCAGCGGAAAGATCGGCCCGCGCATCCAGATGACGGTGGGCATGCTGATGATGACGGCCGGTCTGCTGGTGCTGTCGCGGCTGCAGGTCGACAGCTCCTACAACCTGATCTGGCCCGCCTACATCGCTGCCGGCGCAGGCATCGCGATGACCATGCCCGCCGTCTCTGCGGCCGGCATGGCCGCGGTCGACCACACCAAGGCCGGCGTTGCCTCGGGCGTGATCAACTCCTCCCGCCAGGTCGGCGGAGCGCTGGGCGTGGCGGTGCTGGGTGCGGTCGTGGCCACCCGCGTCGGCAGCGCCTGGACGGGCGATGCGTCGCTGGTGCCGCTGGTGACCGGCGGCCAGGGCAGCAAGATCCATGACATCGCGATCGCCCACGGAGCGACTCCGCAGGCGGCGGCCGCACTGCAGTCCCAAGCGCTTCAGGCCTTCGTGCACGGCGTGCAGGGCGCCATGCTGGTGGGCGCGGTGCTGGCCTTCGCGGCCTCGATGACGGCGTTCTTCGGGCTCCGGCATGCGCCGATCGCGCAGCAGCAGCCGAGCGAGTCATCTGCCCAGGTGCCGATCGAGGTGTAGCGACCGGGGCTGGAGGCGTTCGCCCCATCGGCGGCGCCTCCGGCCGTTCAGCCGACGAGCTTGACGTGCTGCGTGCCCGAGCCGCTGTTGACGCCGCCCAGCACGCCGCCGGGATACGACGTATAGGTCTGGATCATGATCGCGTTCACCTGTCCCGGTGACGGCGTGTTCCAATCGACGATGTAGACGAGCGCAAAGGCGATCACGCGCACGTTGCCGGAGCCGCTCGGCCACGAGCTGGCGCCGCTGCTGGCATTGACGACGATCGGCATCACCACGATCCGCGGGCAGCTGGGATCGATCAGCTTCGAGAAGCCGCCGTTGGGATCGGGCTGGACGACGTCGAAGAAGCCGTGCGTGTCGCTGCCGATGCGGATCGAGAGGTCGTCGGTGGGGCCGGCCATTGCGCCCGGCTTGGCGGGAAGCGTCTCGCCCACGGATACGTCACAGACGTCGTAGACGTTGCCGGCCATCAGCGACTTCCAGGCGCCGGCGCCGTTCAACGCGAACGGATCGCAGCCGGCCTGCTCGACCGGCAGCTGGATGGCGCCGAAGTTGCCGCCCGACGAGTCGCCCAGCTTGGCCGGGAACTGCTGGCCGAAGCCGTAGCTCTGGGCATCGTCCCGCATCAGCGCGATCGGCGCCATCGAGTTCGACTTGATCGTGACGTACGACTGCGCCAGCGCGGTTGCGCTGGTGTTGATGTCGAAGCCGCCGATGCCAAACAGCTTGGCGAAGTAGGGCGTGCCGGGCGCATGTGTGCGCACCGTGACGGTGTCGTAGCCGGTGCTGGTGGGGTCGGTCTGGTCGAACGTGACGTCGGCCGAGCTGGCGCCGTTCGCGATAGCGGTGTCGTGCGCGATGCTGTCGGCCCTGGCCGGCAGGTCGGGCAGGTAGGACGCGGCGGCCAGCGCGGCCGCGTCGGCCGCGTTCTGCATATGGCCGCGCTCCGAGCGCCAAACGCCGACGTCGATCACCAGCGCGACCATGCCGATCAGCGTGGTCAGACAGACGATGGTGAGGATCGCGGCTTGGCCGCGCTCACGACGGCAAGCGGAGGGGCGGAGCATCGTTCACAGTTTCCGGCGGAAATGGGTGATTCATCCATCCCCCGGACGGGTGAACGCTTTGATCTAGGATCGCCGCGTGAGCTGGACAAACTCCCCCCATCGACCCGCCGCCGTCGGCACCCGCGGCATGGTGGCCACCAGCCAGCCGCTGGCCGCGCTGGCCGGCCTGCGTGCACTGGAGGCGGGCGGCAACGCGGTCGACGCGGCGCTGGCGGCGGCCGGCGTGCTGGCGGTGACCGAGCCAAACCAGTGTGGCCCGGGAGGGGACCTGTTCGCGATCGTGCTGCGCGACGGCCACCCCCCGGTGGCGCTGGATGCCAGCGGCCGTTCGCCGGCCGAGCCTGGCGACGGCGTGCCGGAGCTGTTCGGCCCTCGCAGCGTGACGGTGCCGGGCTGTCCGTCCGGCTGGGCCGATCTGGCGCAGCGCTTCTCGAAGCTGGGGCTGGAGCGGGCGCTGACGGCGGGCGTCGAGCTGGCGCGGGGCGGGTTCGCGGTTGCGCGCAAGAACGCGCGGGGCTGGGCGGAGGACTGGAAGGATCTGGAAGACGAGGCGTCGGACACGTTCCGGCCGGCTGAGGTCAAGACGAACCCCGCCATCGCCGAGACGCTCGAGCGGATCGCGCAGGGCGGCTACTACGAGGGGCCGATCGCCCGCGAGATCGCGTCGGTCAGCTGGCTGTCGGAGTCCGACCTGGCGGCGCATCGAAACACGTGGGTGGATCCGCTTGAGTTCGGCTATCGCGATCACGTGCTGCTCGAGCTGCCGCCGGCCGGCCAGGGTTCGATCGCGGGCTGGGCGCTCGAGTCGCTGCGCTCGCCCTCACCGCGCGATCAGGTGGACGCGCTGGCCGCCGCCTACGCGCGCGGTTACGCCGAGATCGGCGGCACGGCGTATGTCTGCGCGGCGGACGGAGAGGGCATGGCGGTGTCGCTGATCCAGAGCATTTTCTACGGCTTCGGCTCGCGGGTGATCGTGCCGGGGTGGGGGTTCATGCTCCAGAACCGCGGCTCCGGCTTCGTGCTCGAGCCAGGGCATCCGAACCGGTTCGCTCCCGCCAAGCGGCCGTTCCACACCATCATCCCGGCGGCGCTGCTGGACGGCGCGGGGCGCTGGGCGGCGGTATTCGGCGTCACCGGCGGCCAGTTCCAGCCGCAGGGGCACGTGCAGGTGGTGGTCAACCTGCTCGATCACGGGCTCGATCCGCAGGCCGCGCTGGACGCACCCCGCTACCGGCTCGAGGAGGACGGCGGCGTCTCGCTGGAGCCGCCGCTGGCCGGGCTGGCAGACGACTTCGGCCGCAAGGCCACCGTTGTTGCCGACGAGGGCAACTTCGGCAACGGACACCTGATCTGGCGCCAACCCGACGGCCTGCTGGTGGGCGGCAGCGAACCCCGCCGCGACGGCCTCGCAATCGGCTTGTAACACCAGCCACCCAATTATTGGAGTCAAACACTCCCCGCGTGGGAGTTGCACGGCTGTGACGACATTGTGACAATTCAACCGCGTGGTTGAACCAAACGCCTCCGCCGGCCAATTATTGGAGTCAAACACTCATGAGGTGGCTGGGAGCGAATTGTTGCTGGATCGTGACTGGTTGGCGGGCTCAGGCGGCGGGGCGCTGGAGCTCGCCGACGTGCACCACGCGGTCGCGTCCCGACTCCTTGGCCCGGTACAGGGCCGCGTCGGCCTGAGCGATCAGCTCGACTCGTTCGTCAGCATCGTCCGGGTACACCGCCCAGCCGATTGAGGCCGACAGCCGGTGCCCCATCGCCGGCTCGACGCCGAGCGCCTTGACCGCCTCGCGGGCCCGCTCGAGCAGATCGATCACGCCCGCCGGGTCGCCCGTCTCGAGCATCAGCGCGAACTCCTCGCCGCCCACCCGGAACACCCGGTCAGACCCTCGCAACGTGGCGCGGATCGCCTCGCCCGAACGCCGCAGCACCGTGTCGCCCTCCGGGTGGCCGAACGAGTCGTTCACCAGCTTGAAGTGGTCGAGGTCGATCATCGCCAGCGTGAAGCCGAGGCCGCGCCGCTTGGAGAGACCGATCCGCCGCCGCAGCTCGGCCTCGAACGTACGCCGGTTGGGCAGCCCCGTCAGCGCGTCGTGGCCGGCCGCGCGCTCGAGATCCTCCTGCCGCAACACGGTCCGCCACAGCGCGGACAGGTGGCCCAGCAGGAGGTCGAGTGCGTGGTGGTCGTGCTCGTCGCCGCGGTCCTCGGCGAAACAGACCGAGACGTGCAGCCCATCGCCGGCATCATCGACCTCGACGGCCAGCCGCGGCTGACCGTGCGAGTGGTGCGCCGGCGCCGCGCCCTCCGTGACCATGAAGCAGGTCGCGCCGATCGCGTCCTTGGGCG
>JAWVEC010000220.1:0-4799 GCA_033856975.1 Gaiellales bacterium | reverse complement strand
CTTACTGGGACCGGCCGGCCACGACGAGTGGCAGGCCTTCATCAAGGACAGCGAGGGCAACCTAGTGGGGTTGGTGAGCCAGTACGCCAGCTGACCACAATGGTGCCGCGCCCGCGGGTCCCCTGATGTCTCCGAGACCTGGTGTCCAGACTCATCTCGGCAGACCCAGTCGTTGACCGCGACCCGCAAGGCACATAACGAACGCTGGGCGAGTCGACGATTGGGCTCTAGAAGGCCGAATGCGTCCGTCACGAAGGGCCCTGGCGGGCGTGGGTGACCTCGATCTGGGTGCACTGAACTGGGTGCACTGGTTCAACGGGACCCGCTTACACGGCTCCATCGGTCACGTTCCGCCCATCGAGTACGAGGCCGAGTACTACCGTCAAAACACCGCCGGACAGCAGCCGCTGCCGAGGGAACTCGCTCTCCACTAAACCCGGGGCGCTTCACTGATCGGGTATCTGGCCGCTACCGCACGGGCGACGGACACTGTTCTGCGTAGCGATTGGGGCACTGAGCCGTAGGGAGCGTGGGCGATGGCGAGTCCGGGGGGAATCGAGGTCAGGCTCGCCGGTTCCTTCACTGTTGTGCGCGGCGGCGTGCCGATCGCCGGTGTTGCGCTCGGCAGCCTGAAGGCCCGGCTGTTGCTGAAGCTGCTTGCAGTCGAGCGCGAGCGCCTGGTGTCTGTGGGCCGCATCGTTGAAGTGCTGTGGGGCGATCGGACGCCAGCGAACGCCGCAAGCAACGTGGCGACGCTGGTGAGCCGGCTTCGGAAGGAGCTCGGTGCGGACATCATCGATGGCGGCCGGGGCGGGTACAGACTCGGCCGAGCACCGGCGGTCAAGGTCGACTTTGACATCGCCGCGTCGCTCATCGACGAGGCCGAACGCCGGCTGGCTGCCGACGAGCCTGGCCTGGCCGTCGCCGCAGCGAGCCGCGCCCAGGATGCCCTGACCGGCCCGGACGCGTTGGTGGCCGAACCGGCGGCTGCCTGGGCGGAGCCGGCGCGGACCGAGCTCGCTGCCTTGATCGGCAGGGCGCGGCACGCGGTGGCGGGCGGCGCGCTCGCGGTGGGCGCTTACCGCCAGGCTCGTATCGCCGCCGAGGCAGCGTTGGCGGACGATCCGTATGACGAGGGCGCGGCCCGGGTGCTGATGCGGGCCTTTCAAGGACTCGGCGAGCCGGGGCGCGCGCTTGGAGTGTACGCGGCGCTGCGTGATCTGCTCGTCGACGAGCTCGGTGCCGATCCGGCGCCGGAGACGCAGGCGCTGCACGTCGCACTGCTCCGTGCGGAGACTGTCGTCCCGCCCACTACCCGGGTCCGTGCCGACGCCGAAGGTGCGGCCGAGTCCGTCGGTCTGGTCGGCCGCAGCGCGGAGATCCGGGTGCTTCGCGATGCCTGGAACGCCGCGGCGGCGGCAACCCCGTCGCTGATGCTCGTGGTCGGCGAGGCCGGGATCGGCAAGACCCGGCTCGCCGACGAGCTGGCGCGGATCGCAACGACGACCGGCGGCACGGTGCTGCGGGTGCGCTGCTACGACGCGGAGCGCTCCTTGTTCCTGCAGCCGATCGTCGAAGCGATCGCGGCCGCCGCCCGCACGCTCGCGCCGGAGATCGTGCGGGCCGCGGCGAGTGACGCCGCGCCGGTGCTCGCCGGGCTGATCCCCGAGCTGGCGCGGCTGCTCGATCTGCCGGCCGTCGCCGCTGCCGGGCCGGCCAGTGTCGAGCGGCGCCGGGCCTTCGACGCGCTGAGCTCCTTCCTGCGCGGGATCGCAGAGCGGTCCGCGGTCATGGTGAGTCTCGACGACCTGCACAACGCCGGCCGATCCACGATCGAGTTCCTGCACTACCTGCAGCGGCATGCCAGGGGTGCGCGGCTGCTTGTCGTCGGCACCGCACGCATTGAGTACGAACGCGAGGTCGTCGAACCGCTCGCAGGTGTCGCCGGACGCATGGACCTCGACGTGCTGCCACCGGAGGCGGTCGGCCAGCTGGCGCTCGCCGCCGGTCAGGCGGACATGGCCGAGCGCATCCTGGCGCGCACCCGCGGGCATCCGCTGTTCGTCGTCGAGAGCCTTCGCGCACTGGCCTCGGGCGACGCTGGCGTGCCTGCCTCGCTGCAGGACGCGGTGGTGGCGAGGGTGGTCGCGCTGGGGCGCGCGGGCGCGGAGTTCCTGCGATGTGCGGCCGTGCTGGGCATGTCGTTCGACCTTGTGACAGTGGCCGGGATGCTCGGCGAGCCGTTGCCGACGGTGGTCGGCTACGGTCAGGACGCGTTGGCGGCGCGGTTGCTCGTGGTATCGGGCCGGGACTACGAGTTCGCCAATGACGTTGTCCGGGAAGTGCTCTACTCGACGACGCCGGTGCCGGCCCGGCTCGCGTACCACTTGCGGGCCGCCGACCTGCTGCCCGGTCGTCCGGAGGCTCTCGCAGCGCCCGCTGACGCTGCTGGGGACTGGCCGCGCGCGGCTCGCGCCTGGTGGCTCGCCGGCGCGCAGGCACTCAAGCGGCTCGCCACGCGCGAGGGCGAGGAACTGTTCACCCTTAGCCTGGCCGCGGCGGATCGGGCCGGCGAGCTCGAAGTCCGCGGCCGGGCACTGGTCGCGCGAGCTCGGGCCCGGGAGGTGCTGGCCGGATGGGACGGGGCGATCGCCGACTTGCAGGACGCGCTGCACGCCGCGCGAGAGGTCGGTGACCAGCGACTCGAGATGGTCGCGCTGGGAGCCCTCGGCGGCGATCCTCTCGTCGCCCTCGGGCGGCCGATCCAGCAGGCGATGACGTGGTTGCAGCAGGGCATGCGTCTTGCCACGAGGCTCGGTGACCGCGGTATGGAAGCCGGGCTGCTCGCCCGGCTCGCCGTCATCGCCAGCAACGGCTTGCAGTTCGACGCCGCGGTGGCGTACGGACGAAGCGCCGTGGCAGCCGCGCGGGCCTCCGGTGAGGACGATGCGCTCGCCGCCGCACTCGACGGGCAGAAGACATCGTTGGCCTATCTGGGCGAGGTCGGCGAGCTGCAGGCGGTGGTTGGCGAGCTTGAGCCATTGTTGCGCCGGCTCGGCGATCACTTCCGTCTGCACTGGACGCTGTTCGAGTCCGGGTTCGTCGCCGTCGCCGCCGGTGACTGGGCCGCTGCCGCCGCCCGTTTCGAGCAGGCGCTGGAGGCCAACCGGCACGGCGGCGTCGCGGCGTACACCGGCTGGCACACCGCCCATCTCGGCTGGCTGGCGAGGGTGCAGGGCCGCTACGACGAGGCGATCGCCTTCGGCCGCCGCGCGGTGGAGCTGTGTGAGGAGACGCCGCACGCGTGGTGTGCGGCGATCAGTGCGGCGCAGCTCGGTAGGACGCTGCTGGAGATGGGGGCGACGGAGGCTGCGATCGAGTTGTTCGAGCGCGGTCGGAATCTGGCCGAACGCGAGGGATCGGAGGCATACCTGCTGGCCTGCATCGGACCGCTCGCCGAGGCGACCGGTTCGATGGAGGTATTGGCCGAGGCGGACCGGATGCTCGCGGCCATCACGGCACCGCCCGGCTCGGCGTGGTTGTACGGCGAGGCCGCCTACCTTTCGGTCGCCCGTGCGTGGCTCGCCCGCCGGGAAGCCGAGCGAGCCCGAAATGTCCTCGCGCCGATGCTGGACGCGGCCGCGCGGGTGCCTTGGGTCGCGCCACTTGCCGACGGCTGCCTGGTCGATGGCCAGTGCGCCGCTGTGCTCGGCTCGGCCGAGGAGGCGCGCGCATTGCTGACCCGAGCGGCTGAGCTCGCGGCGGAGTTCCGGCTGCCGCGCATCGCCGCAGCCGCCGAGCGGACGCTGGTCGAGCGTTCGCGCTGAACGCGGCGGTTGCGGCTCAGAGCAGCTCGGCGATCTTCTCCGCCGCGATGCGCGCGCCGTCGGTCTCTACCGGTCGGTAGTCGACGGTGCGCCCAACCTCGGCCGCGATGAGCGTGGCGAGCGCGTCGGGCTCGATCTCGTCGTAGTCGACGCGTCGACCGGCGCCGTAGCGATCGAGGCGGTGCCGCACGTGGAGGTTCTGCTCGAAGTGGTGCCGCAGCGGCACGTAGAGGAAAGGACGCCGGTTGGCAGTGAGCTCCATCGTGGTCGTCAAGCCGCCCTGCACGATTGCGAGGTCGCACACGGCCAGGTGCCGGTAGAGGTCATGCACGTACGCCTTGACCTCCAGGCCGGCATGGGTCGACAGCGACCTCGGATCGATCCGCGGCCCGGCCACGACGATCATCCGCAACGCCGGCAGGAGCCGCTTGGCCGTCGGGTAGGCGGCGATCACCCGCCGGAGCAGGTCCGCGCCGACCCCTGACCCGCCGACGGTGACTATGCAGACCTGTTCGTCGGGCCGGTAGCCGAGTTCGGCACGGACGGCTGCGGTGTCCGCGACCTCGGCCGGGTCGAAGCCGGTCACGTACCCGACGAAGTCGAAATGGTCCTGCGTCCAGTCGCGAATCTCCGGCAGCTGCGGACCGAGCCGGCCGGGCACGATGTCGTCGGGGTTGCCGACGAACAGCGCCCGGTCGCGAAGCTGCGGGTAGCGGGCGATCTGCTCGACCATCTCGCCGTTGTAGTCGGCCGTCAGCGCGGCTTCCGGGTCGCCGCCGTCGGGCATCGGCAGCCAGCCGACGAAGTCGGTGAGCCAGACGTACGGTGCCCGCTTCTGCTCCGGGTTCTCGTGCAGGAAGTAGTCGAGTTCCCACGCCTCGTCGCCGACCCAGGCGTCGTACGGCTGATCCTGCACGAGGTCGGCGAAGACCATGAAGTTGTTGACGAGGATCTCGTCCATTCGGCGGATCC
>JAWVEC010000219.1:0-3692 GCA_033856975.1 Gaiellales bacterium | reverse complement strand
GGCCGCAGCGCTGGTGCTGCGTGGCTCGCTGGGCGACTTCGCCCACGTCGGCGCCACACTGCCCGCCGGCGGCGACGGCCAGGCCTTCCTGTGGGAGGCCGTGCTGACCTTTTTCCTGATGTTCGTGATCATGGCCGTCGCCACCGACACCCGCGCCGTCGGCGAGGCCGCCGCGATCGCGATCGGCGGCACGGTCGGCCTGGACGCCATGTTCGGCGGGCCGGTGACCGGCGCCTCGATGAACCCAGCCCGCTCGCTCGCGCCCGCCATCGCCGGCGGCGACTTCAGCTCGATCTGGGTCTACATCGCGGCGCCGCTCTTGGGCGCGGCCGTGGCCGCGGTCATCTACCAGTTGCTCCGCGCCGAGCAGGAGCCGGCGTGAGCAACGTGCTGTTCGTCTGCATCCAGAACGCGGGGCGTTCCCAGATCGCCGGCGCACTGTTCGGCCGCGCGGCGGACGGCCGCCACGAGGCCCGCTCGGCCGGCAGCCGCCCCGCCGATCACGTCCACCCGGCGGTGGTGGAGGCGATGGCCGAGCGCGGCATCGACCTGTCCGGCGCCATTCCGCACCGGCTGGACGATGCCGACATGCGCTGGGCCGACCTGGTGGTGACGATGGGCTGCGGCGATGAGTGCCCTTTCATCCCCGGCAAGCGGTATATCGACTGGGATCTGCCCGACCCGGCCGGCCAGCCGATCGAGCGTGTGCGCGAGATCCGGGATGAGATTGCGGGGCGGGTGGAGCTGTTGGTGGCCGAGCTGGACGCTACCTAACACCCCCATGCCTCTCTTTTAGCGGTAAACCCGAGACCGCGACTGGACTGTGGGATGCCTGCTAGCCTTGTGCTCGTCGCCACCAAAGGCGGCGGAGGCGTGGCTCCCAGGCCACGCTGAACGGCACGACTCGCTCCTGTGTCAACCACGGTCATTGGGGGATGACCGAACGTTCGGATGCTCTGCCGTTCGCCTGTGGGGGCACTGGGTCGGTGGCAATCTGCCGCGGGCCCAACAGGGACTACCGGTGAACCTGTGAGGGTTTGCCATTAGGAGGCACAATGAATATTGCAAGGGCACGAAATCCGTTGCGGCTGTTGATCGCAATGGTCGCGATGCTGGCTATCGCCGCATTGGCGGGGTCCGCAACGTCGGCACGAGCCGACAGCGCCGGTCCGATCACCTTCGAGTCGCCGGCATACACCGCCGGCCCAATCAACGGCCAGAACGGCTGGACGGACACGGGCTTTGACGCCAACGTGGTCGCCTTGTCCGGCTACCCGGATGCCAGTGGCTACGGCTTCGGCGGCCAGGCGTTGCAGATCTCTGACGCGGTCACGAGCGGAGCGTTCGGGAACCAGACGTTCGCACCCGCACTGGCCCAGCCGGCTGGTGAGGCTACGCCGCAGCGGTACTTCACCGCCAGCTTCAAGATCGGCACGACGCAGGCCAGCCAGCAGTGTGCGCTTTGCGTCGACAGCGATACCGCACCAAACCCGTTGCACCTGTCGGTTAGCCCCGACAACGGCAGCGGTGGTCGCATGAGCTACCTGCGGTTCGAGGATCTGGCCGACGGCGTCCACGTCTTCTTCAGCGACGTCACCGATTCTGGCCCCTACTACACCCAGGCGACGTTCAACGAGTCCGACATCGCCACGCTCAGCCGTACCACTTCGCACACGATCGATTTCTCGATCCACTTCATTCCCGGACCGGGCAACGACGTGGTCACGATCTCGATCGATGGTGTCGTGAAGGCGACTGGCACGACCTGGGAGGACTACTACCGCTACGACAACGAGACCCAGGGTGGAACCAATCCGCCGACCACCTCCACGCTGGAGTTCCGCGAAGGCGGCGCACCGAACTCGGCCGACCAGGGCCAGGGCTTCCTGATCGACAACGTCTCGACCGATTCAAACGCCACGGCAGCTTGTCTCCCAACCGGTTTCATGCGGGACGGCATCAACCTGACCGCTGCGCAGATCGGCGGCACGGTTACCGGATCGCTCAATGCGGCCGGCAGCAACATCGGCGTCTACAACCCGACCAGCGTCAGCGGTGCCAACATCTCCGGTGCCAACTACTACGGCGTCGTCGACAACGGCATCACGACGAGCATCAGCAACAGCTCGATCCACAACATCGGCGAGGTGCCTTTCAACGGCACTCAGCACGGCAACGCCGTCCTGTACATCAACGGCGCTCACGGCACCATCTCAGGCAGCACGGTGTCGAGCTACCAGAAGAACGGCATCACCGTCAGCGGCAAGGCCGCCAACGGAGTAGATGCCGGTCCCACGGGGTCGTCCTTCAAGACCTCGGTTTCGGTGCTGAACAACACCGTCACCGGCGAGGGCAAGATCAACTACATCGCCCAGAACGGCATCCAGATCTCCTATGGAGCGACGGCGATCGTTCGCGGCGACAGCGTGTCCAACAACTGGTACACGCCGCCTGGCGTGACTGCCTGCGGCCTGCTGCTGTTCCAGGCTGGCGGCGTCACGAAGTCGGGGAACTCGTTGTTCGCTAACGAGACCAACTTCTGCAACGCGGGTCGCGGCGGAGGACAGTTCAAGCCGTAACCTCGAACTGAACTGAACGCGAGAAGAGGGGGGAGCGCCAGAGCATCGGCGCTCCCCCCTCTCTCAATCGTTCCGGGGCCACAGAGTGCCGTCGAGCGCCGGCTGTATTCCCGCCCTGTACCATCGTCAGGCGTGATCCCGACCAATCCACGAGCGTTGCTGCCGGCCATGATCGGCCCCGTCGGCGTGGGCTTCCGTCGCTTCTGGCTGGCGACGTCGGTCAGCGTGCTGGGCACCTGGATGGCGGCGATCGCGCTCTCGATCCGGATGTTCGACGTGACCGGCTCGCCGGGCTGGGTGTCGGCGCTGCTGTTCGCCGAGTTCGTGCCCTCGGTGCTGATCGGCCTCTTGCTGGGCGATCGGCTCGACCGGCTGCGGGTGCGAAGCGCGCTGGTGGCCTGCGATCTCGGCAGCGCCGCCGTGTTCGGCCTGCTGGCGCTGATCGACACGCCCTGGGCCGTCGTGGCGCTGGCCGGCACGGCCGGCGTGGCGGTGGGCGTGTTTCGGCCGCTGGCGACCTCGGCGGTGCCGCGGCTGGTGCCCGATAGCGAGATCGAGACGGCCACCGGCGCGATCGCGTCGGCCGACAACGCGATGACGCTGCTGGGCGCCGTTTTGGGAGGCGTGCTGGTGGGCACCGTCGGTGCCGGCCTCGCGCTGGGCCTGAACGCAGCCTCGTTCGCCGTCTCGGCCGGCCTGATCGTGAGCTGCACGGCGCTGGCCGGCGCCGGCGTCGAGCCGGCCGCGGCGACCAAGGGCCGCCACCTGAGGCTGGCGGTGCAGCGCGTCTCGGGCTCGCCGGTGCTGCGCCAGATCGCCGTCGGCTGGACGGTCACCACGCTGGTGCTGGGCGCCGTGATCGCCGTCCAGGTGCCGCTGCTGCGCGGCACCTACCACGCGCGACCGGCCGCGGTCGGCGCGCTGCTCGGCCTGACCGCGCTGGGATTGGTGGTGGGCAGCCTGTTCGCCGGCTCGCGGCGGTTCGGCCGCGCCGCCTATCCGCTCTCGCTGGCCGGGATCGGCGCCTCGGCCATGATCACGGGCGCCTCCCCCCACGTCGCCCTGGCCGGGCTCGGCCTGCTGCTGCTGGGCATCTTCAACGGCGTGGCCGTG
>JAWVEC010000218.1:0-4611 GCA_033856975.1 Gaiellales bacterium | reverse complement strand
GCGCGTGGGAGGCGAACTCGCCGAAGTACTCGGGCGTCGCGTTGGGGTAGTGGATGCGGCCCTCGACGCCCTGCGGCAGCCCGGCGTTTGCCTGCGCCGTCAAGGGCAGTCCGGTGGCCGGCCGCATCTCCTCCAGCGCCGCCAGCACCGAGTGGGGGCCGAGGCTGCAGTTGACGCCGACCGCCAGCAGTTGGCCGGCATCGAACGCGGCAGCGACTTCGGCTGCCCGGCTGCCCGTGATCGTCTGAGCGTCGTCCTGCACCGTCACCTGCGCGATCAGCGGCAGGCCGGTGGCGGCGCGCACCGCGTCAACCGCCGCCTGCAGCTCCTCCAGCGACGTGAACGTCTCCAGCACCAGCAGGTCGACACCGCGCCCCTCCAGCAGCCGGGCCTGGTCGGCGTACAGGCCGGCCCTGGTGTCGCCGATGCGCTCCGCGGCGATGCCCAGCGGCCCGATCGAGCCGGCGATCAGCACGTCCCGGCCCGACACCTCGCGTGCCTCGCGAGCGATCTTGACGGCCGACTGGTTGATCTGTTCGAACCGGTCGTCCAGCGTGTGCTGGCCGAGCTTGACCGGGTTCGCGCCGTAGCTGTTGGTCTGGATGATGTCGGCGCCGGCGCGGATGAACTCCAGGTGCATGCGCAGCACCAGCTCCGGCGCCAGCAGGTTGGCCTCCTCAGGGCAGCGTGCACGCGGCACCGCGGCCGACAGCGGCGATCCCATGCCACCGTCTGCAACCAACGGCTCGACGCCGAGTCGATCGAGGGTGCGTGCCATCGCGGGCAGTCTAGTGACGCTCTATCGTGCGGCCATGCGCCTGCTCTCGTTCCGCGTCGACGACGGCCCCGACCGTGCCGGCGTGCTGGACGGCGACACCGTGGGCGACAGCGGACTCTCGATGCGCGAGCTGCTGACGCTGCTGCCCGGCCCGCCGCGGGTGGTGGCAAGCCACAGGTTGAGCGATGTCACGCGCCGCCCCGCCGTGCCCGATCCCGGCAAGATCATGTGCATCGGCCGCAACTACCACGAGCACGCGCAGGAGCAGGACGTGGAGGCGCCGGCCGAGCCGCTGGTGTTCGCGAAGTACGCCTCGGCGCTGGTGGCCGACGGCGAGCCGATCGTGCTGTCTCCGCTCACGCAGCGCCCTGACTGGGAGGCCGAGCTGGTGGTGGTGATCGGCCGGCCGGGCAAGGGAATCGCCGAGCCGGACGCCTGGCAGCACGTGGCCGGCTACACGGTCATGAACGACGTCTCCGCCCGTGACCTTCAGCGTGGCGACGGCCAGTGGACGCGGGCCAAGAGCCTGGACACGTTCGCGCCGCTGTCCAGCGAGCTCGTCTCGGCCGACGAGATCGCCGACCCCCACGACCTCGCGATCCGCTGCTGGGTCAATGGCAGTTTGATGCAGGACTCGACCACCGCCCTGATGATCCACCGCATCCCGAAGCTGATCGCGCACCTGTCGGCCGCCTTCACGCTGCACACAGGCGACCTGATCGCGACCGGCACCCCCGCTGGGGTGGGCGCGTTCCGCGATCCGCCCGTCTTCCTCAGCCCCGGCGACACCGTGCGGTGCGAGGTCGGGGGCGTGGCGGTGCTCGAGAACCCGGTGGTGGCGGGGCGGCCTTGATCTCGACCATGACCGGAGCGCCGATCTCGATCGAGCGGGTGGGTCACGGGTACGGCGCGCTGCGCGTGCTCGACGGCGTCTCGCTCGCCCTGGAGCCCGGGGAGCGGATGGCCGTGGTTGGACCGAGCGGCTGTGGCAAGTCGACGCTGCTGTCGCTGGTGGCCGGGCTCGAGCAGCCACTCGAAGGCACCATCTCCGTGGCCGGCAACGCCGAGCCGGCCGACCGCCTCGCCGGCTGCGCGCTGATGCCGCAGGACGACCTGCTGCTGCCCTGGCGAAACGCCATCGACAATGCGGCGCTGCCGCTCGTGAATGCCGGTCTCAGCCGCCGAGAGGCGCGGGAGCTGGCACGGCCGCTGTTTCACCGCTTCGGCTTGGAGGGATTCGAGCGCGAACAGCCCAGGCGGCTCTCGGGCGGCATGCGCCAGCGCGTCGCCTTCCTGCGCACCCTGCTGGCGGGCAAGGCGGTGCTGCTGCTGGACGAGCCATTCGCATCGCTGGACGCGCTCACTCGCGAGGAGCTGCAGGGCTGGCTGGTGGGGGCGCTCGAGCAGGAGCCGCGGACGGTGCTGCTGGTGACGCACGATGTGGACGAGGCGCTTCGCACCTGCCGGCGAATCGCCGTGCTCTCGCCGCGGCCGGGCCGGGTGGTGCTGGATGCGGACACGGCTGGGCTGTCGCGCGACGACGTGATGAAGGCGCTCGGTCGATGAGGCGCTTCGGATGGGTGCTGGTGCTGGCGGGGCTGCTGGGGGCGTGGCAGGCCTGGGTCGACCTGCGCTCGCTGCCCATCTACCTGCTGCCCGCTCCCAGCGACATCGCCGCCGCGCTGTGGGACGAGCGCTCCACGCTCGGTTCGGAGGCGCTTGTGACGATGCGCGAGATGCTGGTCGGCTTCCTGGCCGCGGTGGCCGCGGGGCTGGCCGCGGCCATCCTGATTCAGCGTGTGTCATGGATGCGACACGCCCTGTATCCGCTGCTGGTTGCGTCGCAGAGCGTGCCCTGGGTCGCGGTATCGTCGCTGTTCGTCATCTATCTCGGCTTCGGGCTGGCGCCCAAGGTACTGATCGTGGCGCTCGTGTGCTTCTTCCCGATCACCGCGAATGCGGTGGACGGATTCGCCTCGGCGCCGCGCGAGCTCGGTCGCACGATGCAGACGCTGAACGCCTCGGGGCGCGCGGTCTTCTGGCGGATCGAGCTGCCCTGGGCGGCCCCGGGCATCTTCACCGGAGCACGGATCGCGGCATCGTACGCCGCCGTCGCAGCCCTGTTCTCGGAGTACGCCGGCGGGTCGGGCGGCCTCGTCGACTCGATGCACGATCACCTCGATACCGGCCTGGTGGGTGCGGCGATCGTGCTGCTGGCAGCCCTGTCCCTGGGCCTGTTCGGGCTGGTGACGTTGATCGAGCGGATTGTGCTGCCCTGGTCGCGAGAGGGGTAGGCTTCCTCTCACAACCGTTTGCCGGGGAGTCCCACCACGGGGCTGAGAGGGCGCGAAACGCGCGCCGACCCGCCGAACCTGATCCGGATCATGCCGGCGAAGGGATGCAAGCAATGCCTCGACCACTCGTCCTCCTCCTGATCGCCCTTGTGGCGACGACCGGCTGCGGAGGCAGCTCCTTCGACAGCGCCGGCGGCGGCACCGTCACGCCGCGCAGCGTCACCCTCCAGCTCGACTGGTACCCCAACCCGGACCACGTCGGCCTCTACACCGCGATCGATCGCGACTTCTTCAAGAGCGCCGGGCTCGACGTGGCGCCGCGGCAGCCGTCGGACGTTTCCGACCCGATCAAGCTTGTGGCCGCGGGCCGTGCCGACCTGGGCATCTCCTACGAGCCGGAGCTGTTCTTCGCCCAGCAGCAGAACGCGCCGGTGGTGGCGGTGGCGGCGATGGTTCCGCGGGCGCTGAACTCGATCATCGCGCGCGGCGGCGAGGGCATCACCACGCCCGCAGACCTGCGCGGCAAGACGGTCGGTGTGGACGGCAGCGACTCCACCAACGCCTACCTGGACACGGTGCTGCGACACGCCGGACTCGACCCAAGCGACGTGCACCGGGTCACGGTCGGATTCAACCTGGTGCCGGCGCTGCTGGCCCACCGCGTCGACGCCGTGATCGGCGTCTACCAGAACATCGAGGGCGCCCAGCTGGCGGCACAGGGCATCCATCCCGTGGTGTTCCCGGTCGACCGCTACGGCGTGCCCACCTACGACGAGCTGGTGGTGGTGGCAAACAGCCAGCGGCTGCACGACGACGCCGGCTACCGCAGCATGGTGAGCAGCTTCGTCAAGGCGCTGGGTGCGGGAACGGCCTACGCCAAGCGGCATCCGGGGATCGCCCTCTCGGTGATGCGGGCAAACTCCTCGCGCGACTACACGAGCGTGCTCGAGACGTCGGTGCCCGAGACGCTGCGGCTGCTGGATACCACCACGCTTGACGCGGCCGCCTGGAACAGGTTCGGGCGCTGGATGCAATCCCAAGGGCTGCTGCAGCGCCCGCCGGACGGCGCGGCTCTGGTCGCGACACCGTAGACTTAACAGGCGTGAGCTACGACTCGTTGAAGGGCCGGCTGCTGATCGCGACGCCGTTGCTGATCGACCCGAACTTCCGCCGCACGGTGGTGCTGCTGCTGGAGCACACGGCCGACGGCGCGATCGGCGTGGTGCTGAACCGCCCGTCCGACACGGAGGCGCGCGAGGCGGTACCCGACCTGCGGGCGGTGCTGCTCGACGACGAACCGATCTTCCTCGGCGGCCCGGTGCAGCCGGACACCGTGATCGCGCTGGCCGACCACACCGATCCGCTGGACGAGGACGACGACCCCATCTGCGGCTCGATCGCCTCGCTCGAGTTCGACGACGACCCGGATCGGCTGCAGGCATCGGTCAGCCGGGCGCGAGTGTTCGCCGGCTACGCGGGCTGGGATTCGGGGCAGCTGGAGGGCGAGATCGAGGAGGAGGCGTGGTTCACCGAGGAGGC
>JAWVEC010000217.1:0-6853 GCA_033856975.1 Gaiellales bacterium | reverse complement strand
GTGCAGGCTATTCCGGGAAATACCAACGTCATCGTCACTTGGCAGGCACCGGTTCGAGACGGCGGTCACAACGCGACGGCTGCGCCGGTTACGCAGTATCGGGTGACTGTCACTCCGAATGCAAGCAACCAGCCGTACTTCACAGTCTTGGCGACCGCAACGAAGGTGACGTGCCCGAACAGCGTCTCCGCCCTTTGCTACAGGCTCAACGTTGGCGCGCCGCCGACTCCCCCTGCCAATCCGGCGCTTTCGAATGGGACGAGCTACACGTTCGATGTGCAGGCGGAGAACACCGTGGGTCCGAGTGACATTAGCGACCCGAACAACTCGAATACGTTCTTGGCTCGCGCGACTACGACGCCGTCCGACAACGCAGCCGCCCAGATCGTCCCCAATGCGGGCCAAACGCTCACGACCTGCACGACAGCGACGTCTACGCAGAAGACCTGCGTTCAGTATTTGATTCCGAGCGGCGGCAACGGCGGCGTGTTCGGTGCGCTCGGAAGCTCGCCGCTTCCGGGCACCTTCTGTGGCGGCCAAGCGTGCTTCACAAGCACCGGTGCGCAAAACGTCGGCGCGTTGGGGGGCTACAACGACCGCACGCATCCCCTGGTCGAGATCATCACCTGGGATTCGACGACGCTTGACCCAAGCTTGCCGCTGAGGCCCGTCTGCAGCACCAACTCGACGGCCACCAACTGCTTCCCGAACAATCTGCCGATCTTCTACGAGACGTCGTTGGCACTCCTCAACCCGGCAAACCTCGCCACTCGGCTCAATCTCCCCGGTGCGACGCACTTCTGCTCGGATTCGATCGCGAAGGGCGGCGCCGGCAACGTGAACTACGCGCGGCCCAAGTCGGCTGGTGTCTACACCGATACAGCCGGCAGCGCCTGCATCAAGAAGATCTCGGTGCTGAACGGACTCCCGGGCCGCCCGAGCGACAAGGGCGATGTGCAGGTCATGATCAACCTGACCTCGGACAGCGACGCCCTGGCGGGGCACCACTAGCTCCGAGCAGCTCGGCCACCCGCAGGCGTCACGGCAGTTGTCAATCCCACCAGCGGCACCGTCGGCACCAGCACCACGCCAAGCGCCGTGAGCAGCTCGTCAGCCTCGGCTCGCACAGCGGCATCCGCAACACCCTCCAGCTCCGCCACGCGTGCCATCGCGTCCAGCGTCAGCGCGATGTCGTAGCGCGCGTTTCGCCCCCGGCCCGCTTCGAGGCTGCGTCGCAGATCATCCTGCGCCTCCGCCTGCGATCCCATCTGGGCGTGGGCGTATCCGCGGATCCGGTGCAGCATGGGATCCTGCGTGGCGCCGCCTCGGGCCGCGGTGCGCTCGAGTGCCGAGGCGACAAGCTCGAGCGCCTCCGGTGACCGGCCCTGGAATGCCAGCGCCTCGGCGATACGCGCGTCGGTGTCGACCAGCTCCGCCTCCGACACCATCGCGCGGAACTGCTCGCGGGCGGCGTCGTACAGCTCGGCGGCGCGATCGAAGTCGCCGCTGCGGCTGGCCACCCGCCCCAGGCTGCTGGTCGCATAGGCCACACCGATGCCGAACTCGGCGGCCCGCCACACCCGTAGCGACTCCTCGAACAGCGGCCGCGCCTCGTCCAGCCGGCCCTGGTCGGACAGCACCTCGGCGATGTTGTGGGTGCCGGTCGCGGCGTCGACGGCATCGCCCAGCTTGATCCGCAGCCGGCGGCCCTTGTCGTACAGCTCGATCGCCTCGTCCCAGCGCCCCTCCAGCCAGGCGAACATGCCCAGGTTGTTGTAGATCGTGGCCGGCGGGCCTAGCTTGCCGAGCTCGTCGTACAGCACGAGCGCCCGCTGGGAGTGGACGGCCTCCTCCGAGCGCCCCAGCTCGACCAGCGCCCAGTCGAGCACGAAGTAGGCGTGCGCCAGCGCCTCACGCTCGTCCGCGCGCTCCGAGATGTCGATCGCACGCGTCAGCCAGCGCACCGCGTCCAGCCGCCGCCCCTGCGCTTGCCGGATCAGTCCGTACGAGGCGACCAGCCGCGCCATCTGCTGCACCGCCGGCTGGTCGTCGCGCGTCTGCAGCCCCTGCATCCCGCGCCGCAGCCAGCGCAGCGCCTGCGGGTAGCTGCCCGACCGCTCCGCCAGCACCGAGTGCTTGAAGCACAGCCGGCCCTGGACGACGGCGTCGTCCGTCAGCAGCCGCCGCGCGGCGGAGTACGCCCTGGCGGCCTCGGGGTACTGGCCGATCCGCTCGCGCAGGTCGCCCAGCCCCTCGAACACGCCGGCCACCTCCGTCGATACCGGTTCGCGCACGCGTCGGGACGCCTCCAGCGCCCGCTCGTAGTGCTCGGCCGCCTCCACGATCGCGAACTTGGATTCGGCGTTTGCGGCGGCGCCGCGCGAGTAGCGCCACGCGCGATCGTGATCGTGGGCGTGGAAGAAGTGCAGCGCCAGCAGGTCGAGCTCGGAGTCGGCATCGCGGCGTCGCCGCTCGATCTCACGGCCGGCCCGGCCGTGCAGCTCGCGGCGGCGCTTGTAGGACAGGCCGTGGTAGGCCGCGTCGCGCATCAGCGCGTGGCGGAAGCGGAGCACCGAGCCCCGGTCGCGGACCACGAACTCGCCCAGCCGCTCCCACACCGCGGCGTCGGGTGTCTGCCCGTCGTCCGCCATCAGCCCCGCAACCTGATCCGCCGTGAAGGTCATGCCCAGCACCGCCCCGTAGCGCAGCAGGCGCCGCTCGCCCGCTCCCAGCCGATCGATCTCGGAGGTGACCATCGCCTCCACCGTGTCCGGCAGACCCTCGACCCCGCCCGCCCGGCGGGCGGCCGTCAGTAGCTCCTTCAGAAACAGCGGGTTGCCGCCCGAGCGCGTTGTCAGCGCAGACATCTCGTGCGGGCGCAGCGGGGCGTCCTCGGTCGCGGCCACGACCAGCTCGAGCATCTGCTGATCGCTCAACGGCAGCGGCTTGATCGAGACGATCCCCTCGACGCTCGAGGGCACGAACCCGGTCGGCTCGTCGCGGCGGGTGACGCAGATCAGCCACGGCCGGGTCTCGACATCGCGCGCCAGCCGGCGCAACAGATCGGAGGAGGCGTCGTCCATCCAGTGCACGTCCTCGATCGCGATCACGGTGGCGGCCGTCAGCACCGCGTCGAGCAGCTCGTGGACGGTCTGCTCCAGCCGGGCGCGGCGGAACTCCTCGCCCAGCTGGTCGACCTCCGGGGTCGCGGGAACCGAGACGTCGAGCACGACCGCCAGCAACGGCAGCCAGGGTACGAGCTGGGGAGCCCTGTCCGACACCAGCTCGGCCAGGCGCGACGCGATGCTTTCCCCAGTCGCGTCTGCGTCGAGCTCGAGCAGCTGCAGCAGGACGTCGCGGATCGGGCGGTACGGAGTGGAGGCGCTGTACAGATCGCAGGCGATCATGATCGTGCGGGCCTCGACCGCAGCCGCGCGCAGCTCCGACAGCAGGCGTGTCTTGCCGATCCCTGGCGGCCCGGCGATCTCGAGCAGCAGGCCCGATCCCTCGAGCGCGGAGCGCAGGCCGCGCTGGAGCAGCGCCGTCTCGAAGTCGCGCCCGATCAGCGGCAGCTGATCCTGCTCGGTGCTCAGCTTTGCGCCGCGCGGCGGCCCGACCAGCGAGGCGTACACCGGCAGCGACTTGCCCTTGACCAGGAACGGCTCCAGCTCGGTCGTCTCGAACGACACCGAGCTCGAATCGAGCACCGACTGCGCAGCCAGCAGCTGCCCCGGCTCGGCCTTCGCCATCACCCGCGCCGCCAGGTTCACCGCATCGCCCATCACCGTGTACGTGCGCCGGTACGACGGGCCGATGTCGCCCGCGAACACGTGGCCAGTGTTGACGCCGGCCCGGATCGGGATCGCCTTGACGTCCGCCTGCACCTGCCGCAGCGCCGCCAGCATCCGCGCCTCGTCGTCACCGCTGGCGGTTGGCGCTCCGGCCACCAGGATGATCTTGCCGCCGTCGTGGTCGATGTCGGTGCCCAGGAAGGTGACCCGGTGCTGGTCGCAGGCCACCTGGGCCGCGCTGACCAGCTCGTGCAGGGCATCCGCCAGCACCTCGGCGCCCAGCGCATCCAGCAGCTGGTCGGTGCCGTCGTAGTGCAGGAACCCGACCGTCACCCGCCGGTGCTCGGCGTCGGCGCTGCCCGCGACCAGCAGGTCACGGAGCGCGGCCGGGATGCCGATCGAGAGGTCGACGTCGTCCGGCACCGGCTGCGCAGGAGGCTCGAATCCGCGCAGGCCGACCTGCACCCGCGGCTGGCGCCGCAGCAGGATCCCGTCGCCCTTGGGGACGCCCAGCTGGTCGGGTGCGATCATGCTCGCGGTCGCCCGGCTGACGACGATCTCGCCGGCCTCGGCGGTGCCCTCCATGTCGACCGTGATGCTGGCCGCGGACCCGGTCATGATCAGCTCGCGGTGCCGGTCGCCGACCAGGAAGAAGTGGAACAGGCCGGAGTGGATGCCGACCGACATCCGCAGCCGCACCTTGCCGGCGGAGGTATCGATCCCGCCCAGCTCGCTGAGCGTGCGGCGCATGCCCGACGCCGCCCGCACCGCCTTGATGGCATGGTCATCGCCCGAGAAGAACAGCAGCAGCGCGTCGCCGCCGAACTTGATCAGCCCGCCACCGTTTGCGTAGGCGGTGGCCAGCAGCAGGCTGAACACGTCGCCCACCACGTCGGTCACCTCCTCGGCGCCGATCCGCCCGTTCCGGGCCAGCCGCTCGGACATCTTGGTGAAGCCCGAGATGTCGACGAACACGACCGTCCCGTCGACCGCGCGCACACGGCAGTCGGGCTGCTCCACGATCCACTGGATCGTGATCCGCGGAAGGAACGGCCGCAGTGCGGCCGAGCGATCGAGCGCGACCCCCAATCCCATCACCTCCCTCTGGACAAACCCCGACCAGTGTACCGGCCTGTTGCCCCGCGGTCACCCCGGATCGGCGCCACCCGAGTGAATGTCCAGCCAGCGCTCGCGGCCGAGCTGCATGCCCGCCCCCGCCGACCGTTCGAAGCCCGCTCCCAGGTACGTGCGCACCGCTGCCAGGTTGCGCGGATCGACCTCGAGCACGATCTCGCGCAGGCCGAGCTGCTCGAAGCCGAACCTGCACACCAGTTCGGTGGCCTCACGGCCAATCCCGCGGCCGCGAAACTCCGTCACCCCGATCATGATCGAGAACTTGGCCCGGCCGGCCCGCGTCGGCGTCAACCGCGCATCGCCGATCAGCCGGCCGCCGGCGCGCTCCTCCAGTCCGAACACGATCCGCTCCGGGTCGGCCAGGATGCGGCGACCCCAGTCCAGCAGCGAGGAGGCGGTGTGCGGCTCCCGCGGCCGCTCGCCCGGCGCGTACAGGTAGCGGGTCGTCTCGGGATCGTCCATCCAGCGCACCCACTCGTCCACCGATGCCGTCATCAGGGTCGTGAGGCAGACGCTCTCGCCGCAGATCGGCTCGCGAATCGTCATTCAGGCAGCGTAATCCAGGCCCGACCGGCGGGCGCGAGAGCTCAGCCGACCGAGGCCACGATCTCGGCCGAGAGGCTCGGGTACTGCGCCAGGAACTGCGTCCGCTCGGCCTTCAGCCGCTCCACCCGCTGCGCATACTCGTCGCCCCGGCCGCCGGCCTCATACAGGCGCCGTGGCTGCAGGATGTCGAGGTCGCCGGGGTCGATGCCGGGAACGCGGGAGGCGACCTTGTAGCCGAAGTCGGGGTCGGTCTCCCACTCGATCGTGCCCTCCGCGATCGCCTTCACGATTGCCGAGGAGTGGGGGATGCGCACCTTCTTCGAGCCGGGCTCCGACTCGGGCCCGCCGACGCGGCCGGTGTTCATGATGTAGACGTCGATCGCGTTGGCCTCGAGCAGCTCCAGGAAGCGGTTGCCCTGGTGGTCGTGGTGCATGGGAAAGAACGGGTTGGTGCCGGGAACGCGCAGGAACACGCCCTCCTCGTCCTTGCCGCCGGCAGCCGTGCCGGTCGTCTCGCCGAGCATGAAGAAGGCCGCCGCCTGCGGGCCCTCCAGCTTCGCCACGGCCGGGATCACGTTCTCGTTGCGATTCAGCACCAGCAGGAAGTCGGCTCGGCCGATGGTCGAGGCCTCAGCGGCCTCGATCTCGGAGAACGAGAACACGGCGCGGCCGTTCTTGGTGTAGCTCTCGTCGAAGAAGTCGACCTGGCCGGCCTCGTTCTGGCTGACGTTCTCGAGGTAGGCGCTGGGCTTGGTGACGGCGCCGTAGATGGTCGGCTCGTCCTTCGGGTTGAGCGCGAACGTCTTGGCGAAGCAGCCGGCCTCGGTGGCCGAGACGGAGCCGTCGGGCCACCACGCCACGAAGTCGTCCTGCACCGGCAGCGAGCCGTTCTGGCGTGTGAAGGTGGTGGTCGTCTTGCCGGTGCCGGACAGGCCCACGATCAGGCCGGTCTTGGCGCCGTGATCGGTGGGGATCACCTTGCAGCCGGCGTGCAGTGGCAGCCCGCCTCGCTCGTAGACGAGGTGGTTCCACATCCGCAGGCCGCCCTTCTTCGACTCGCCGAAGTAGTCCGAGTTGAAGACGCGGGTCACGTACAGATCGAGGTTGACCGCGATCAGGCGCTCGTCCGGGTAGTCCGGCACGGCCAGGTTGGGCGTGTAGATCACCAGCAGCTCGGGCTCGAACTCGTCGCCCTCGCCGTCGTGGAAGTACAGCACGTCCTGCATGCCCGCGATGTTGGCGTTGGCCGCCTCGGTGTACAGGCGAGCCGGCACGCGGCGCTCGGCGACGTCGCCGATGTATCCGTCGACAACGATCATCTCCTGCTGTGCGATGTACTCGTCCTGGAGCTGCGAGACGCGCTCCCACTCGTCGCGGTCGAT